>JANOQL010000032.1:0-2221 GCA_031414835.1 Sphingomonadales bacterium
TGGATCGGCAAAATCTCATACTCGCTCTATTTATGGCACTGGCCGATCATCACATTCTACCGGCTGCAAACCGATATGACGCTTGATGCTGTGGAAACGGTGATGCTCGTTGCGGCGTCGATCGTTGCAGCGGTCCTCTCATATCATTTTGTGGAGCGGCCATTCCTTGACACGTTTCGAGCCGTCCCTTCCCGACGGATCGCCATTGCGGGTTCAATCTCGCTGGCGGCGGTCGTCGCGGGCGGGTTCGGTTTTGTTGCCAACGCGGCGAGCTGGCGCAACCTGCCTGCCGATGTCCGCACCGTCGCGGCATATTCCGATTATCGTCAGTTCGCACAATATCGTTATCAGTTTTCCAAATTGAAATGCTTTATCGGTGCAGGCGACACTTATGATTACCGAAGCTGTTTGAGCTTCAGCGACAAGAAACCGAACATTCTGCTGGTCGGAGACAGCCATGCTGCTCAATACTGGCGCGCGCTGACGCTTCGATTCCCGCAATATCAGTTCATTCAGATGACTGCTTCGGGATGCCGCCCGATCATTGGATCGAAGGGTGCGGGTTATTGCACAGCGCTGATGAGGCTGGCGTTTGGCAAGGTCTTGGACAGCGGACGACTGAGCGCTGTCGTCATGGGTGGTCAGTGGGAAACCGGCGAACTCGATCAGGTTATGCAAACCGTGCGCATGTTACGGCAAAAGCCATTGCCGGTGACGCTGATCGGCCCCGGTGTCGAATATGATGGCGAGTTTCCGCAACTCCTCGCGCGTGCGATGCTGGTCGGTACGCCACAGCATGTGCTTCTGTCACAAAAGGACGAACGTCACGACCTCAACACCCTGATGAAGCCGCTAGTCGCCCGCGCTGGCGCGAGCTATATTCCCGCCTACGATTTGGTATGTCCGCGCCAGTCGTGTAAAACGCTCGATCAGGATGGTCGCCCGATCATATTCGACTACGGGCATCTCACCTTCACTGGATCAGATCTGGTCGTCAGCCACATTCCCGACCCGCTGATCGCTAACTGAGTTGCTCGCGCGATCGCCTTTATCAAAGTGATCGAAAACCAACTGGCCAAAAAAGCTCAAGCCCGGCGCTGCGAACAAGACAAGTATGAGTATAACAACCCAATTCATCCAAGACATGGATACCCCCTGATTGCATCGCCCCCCAGCGATGCAAACCTCCGAATATCAGGATTTACGGAAAAATAGTGTATTGACGCGACATTAACTCAGTATTTGGAAGCGCACGGCCGTTTGGTCTTCGGGCGTTGATATGCGAGACTGCGCATTGTTCCGCCTTCGGCGAAGAGCGCTTGATCGGACTGGCGTTCAGCTGGTTGCAGGAACCGCAGGGCGCGCCATCACACGCCGGGATTGTCGCCCAGTTCGTTCGACAGGGGCAGGTTTGCGGGCGAGGGCATTGTAGCTCAACGCACCCCCCAGCAACGCATAGAGCATCAGCCCTTGCAACAGGTTCATCGGCATCGTGCTCATATTGAGAACGATCATCGACAGCGTCATGATGATCAGCCCCGATGGCTGGCGCGACCATGACCGGATTGCGAGCCAGCACAACGACAACCAGTATGCGACGGCGCACAGCGCGCCAAGCACGCCGAATTCATAGAGATACGATAGAAGTGTGTTCTGCGCATAGACGCCGCTGATCGCCTTCCAGCTGTCTGCGCCATGCCCTATCGCCTGTTGCGTGGGATCGGCGCGGAGGAAGCCGTGGAGATAGACGCTGTAAAGATAGTTCCGGCCCGACGCGAAACGGCGTTCGGCGGTCGTGAAACTTTCGGGCGGAAGCGCGGCCTGATCGGGGTTCTGGACGATCTCGACGACGGCGGCCCAGCGTTCGCCGATCTCGATCGGGGCGGCCAGCAGCAACCCGATGCTGCCCGCGATCGCCAGCCCTGCCGTGATCAATCGCTGGTCACGGCGAATCTGCCGCACCACCAACGCGAGCAGCACCGCAATCATGACAGGCGCAAGCGCGACGATAGCCGTGCGGTAATTCGCCCCGAGCAACGCGATCAGCAGTGCCGCGGCATAAGCCACGCGCACCCATGCGGACAGGCTGCGGTTGATCGCCAGCGGAATCAGCGCGACCGCCAGCGCCAGCGAGAAATTGACCTCGTGGTTGAACCCGCCTGCAAACGCCACCGAAGCGTCGCTGCGGGTGATCTTGGTCAGCGGCACAAGGAATGCCGCG
>JANOQL010000033.1:0-5711 GCA_031414835.1 Sphingomonadales bacterium
CGTGACGGTCAGCGCATTCGCCGATTTGAGCGCGCCATCGCCCATATGGACGGTGATCTTGTTCTTCTTCATTAGATGACCAATGCCCTGATTAAGCTGCTTCGCCACCCCGCGCGACCGCTTCACCACCGCGTCGAGATCGGCCTTGATCTCGCCCGACACCGACAGGCCGTAATCCTTGGCATGCTGCATATAGTGCAGGATTTCCCCCGACCGCAGCAGCGCTTTGGTCGGGATGCACCCCCAATTGAGGCAGATGCCGCCGAGGTTCTCCCGCTCGACAATCGCGGTTTTCAGCCCCAGCTGCGCAGCGCGGATGGCGGCGACATAGCCGCCCGGCCCGGAGCCGAGGACGATGAGATCGTATGTTTTATCGGCCATCTACCTGCTCTCTCTATTTCCAGCGGCGGTCAAAACTTGTTTGCCGAAAGGACGCACCAGATCGCAACACTCGCCGCGAACATTGCTTTTATCTGTTCGGTCAATCCTTGCATCGTTCCCCCATCACCATTGGGAAATCGCAAATGAAATGTAGGGATTGATGCGATGCAAAGGGCTGCTACTAACCAAAACAGAATTGGCGAGTTCACCAACCAAATCCTAATTGCACTCAAAACAGTGCCTGCAATCGCGGTCCCAATGAGAACTTGAATGCCACCAAACAAAAGGAACGCCGCGGCGCCAACGGGAAGGGCAATCAAAGACAGTGAAACGGCAGATGCAGGTTGTCGCCCAGTGACAGTCAACGCGGCGATACCTATCAAGCCCGATAGAAATGGCGAAGTGAACAACGCAATCAAAAGTAGCTTGAAGAAACTCCAGAAACTCACGCCACCAGCCCCAGAGGCGTCTCCACCAGTTCCTTGAACGCCGCCATCAGTTGCGCGCCATCGGCCCCGTCAATCGCGCGGTGATCGAAGCTACCCGTCACAGACATCACTGTCGCAATCGCCAGTGCTTCGTCTACCACGTAGGGTCGCTTTTCGCCTGCGCCGATCGCCATGATCATGCCTTGCGGCGGGTTGATGACCGCAGTGAAGTGCTTGATGCCCATCATGCCCATGTTGCTGATCGAGGCGGTGCCGCCCTGATATTCGGTCGGCTGGAGCTTGCCCTCCTTCGCGCGGGCCGCGAGGTCGGCCATCTCGGTCGAGATTTTAGAAATTGCCTTGCCGCCTGCATCGGTGATGATCGGGGTGATCAACCCGCCGGGGATGCTGACCGCGACCGAAATGTCGGCGCGGGCATATTGCCGCAGCGCATCGCCGCCGAAGCTGACATTGCACGCCGGCACACGTTCGAGCGCCACGCCCAATGCCTTGATCAGCATGTCATTGACCGACAGCTTGACCCCGCGGCTGGCGAGCCCAGCATTGAGTTCGCCGCGCAGTTTAAGCAGCGCATCGAGCCGGATATCGAGCGTGAGATAGATATGCGGCGCTTCGACCATCGATTGCGTCAGGCGGCGCGCAATCGTCTTGCGCATGCCGGTGAGTTTGACGTCCTCATGCGGAATGCCGAAATCAGGAAGCGCGGTTTGTGCAGTCGGGACTGATGCCGGGACAGCAGCAGGCGTCGGCGCAGCGGCCTGTGCCATAAGTGCAGGAGCCGCTGCCCCGCCTTCAGCGCCCTCGACATCCGCCTTGACGATCCGGCCACCGGGGCCGCTGCCCTTTATGGTCGAAAGATCGATGCCCTTGTCAGCCGCGATCCGCTTGGCGAGTGGCGAGGCAAGGATGCGATCGCCAGATGGCGCAGGCGCAGAGACAACGGGATGACGTGCAACGGAGGCCGCAGCGGCCGGTGCCGGCGGAGGCGGTGCAGCATCAGCATTTGGGGCAGCAGAAGATGCTGCCGCCGCACTGGCATCCTCATCCTCGCCCGCAATCACCGCGATCACGGTGCCGACTTTCACGCCCTCAGCCCCCTCGGCGATCATCAGCTTCGACACGACGCCATCGTCGATCGCTTCGAATTCCATCGTCGCTTTATCGGTTTCAATTTCGGCAAGGATATCGCCCGACGATACGGTATCGCCTTCCTTCACCAGCCATTTGGCAAGCGTGCCTTCCTCCATCGTCGGGGAAAGCGCTGGCATCTTGATTTCAATGGGCATCGGCGAAAGTCCTAATGTCTCGAACATGGAGTCGCGCGACCCGCCGTTTTGGCGCTTGCCCGAAGACTTGCACCAGCACCGCGAATGGCGCAACCTGTTAATCAGAAAACGCGGGGCAAGCAAAGGGGAGCACGATGCGGACCTATCTGGTTATCATCGATGAAAGCGAGGAGGCCGAAATCGCACTCCGCTTCGCCGCGCGCCGTGCGACAAAAACAGGCGGCGCGGTCGAAATCCTCGCGATCCTGCCGCAGCAGGAATTCGTCGCCTGGGGCGCAGTCCAGCAAACGATGGAAGACGAAGCCCGCGAACATGCTGAAGACATCGTCAAACGCGCAATCGAAACACTTGCACTCGAAAACGTCGTCACGCCGACGATCAAGGTGAAACAGGGCGACGCAATTGCCCTGATTCAACAGACTCTGGCCGAAAATCCTGAAATCGGCGCACTGGTGCTGAGCGCCGCCAAGACTGGCAATCCCGGCCCGCTGATCGCCCATTTTGCCGGGGCCGATGCGGGGTCGCTCCCCTGCCCATTGATGATCGTGCCCGGATCGCTCA
Source organism: Sphingomonadales bacterium (assembly GCA_031414835.1). Taxonomy (GTDB): domain Bacteria; phylum Pseudomonadota; class Alphaproteobacteria; order Sphingomonadales; family Sphingomonadaceae; genus Aquisediminimonas. The sequence goes on from JANOQL010000033.1 coordinate 2,678, forward strand.
GCAACGAGGCACTCGACCGGCTGAGCTAGACCCTGTTTCACTCAGTTTGAATCGCGTGACGGAGCCGATTTCGTCGCGAGACGAGGAGTGAGGAGGGAGCGATGGCATTCCATCGTGACTGACGAAACGACGACGGCTCGCGGCAAAATCGGCCCGCCGCTTCGCGGTCGTTCGGCGCGGAGCGCCGGGGGCGGCGCCGGCCTTGCGCGGGGAACCACCCCGCGCGGCAACCAGCGCCTACCCAGCGCACCGCGCCGAACGATCACGTCGCTTCAATCTGAGTGAAACAGGGTCTAGAACCCGTCGGGCATATCGATCGGGCCAACATGTTCGCGGTATCGATCAAGTGCATACCGGTCCGTCATACCTGCGATGAAATCGGCAATATGGCGCACCCGGCCAGGTGCTGCCTCGGGCAAGTTCGCGCGCCATTCTGCGGCGAGCAGTGCAGGAGTGTCGCAATAGGCTGCAAACAGCTGCTCAACAACGAGCCGTGCCTGATCGGCAACCGCAATCTGCTTTTCATGATGGTAAAGTTTGGCATACATAAATGCCTTGAGTTCGCGTTCGGCGTCACCAAGCGCGTGCGAAAAGCCGATAAGAGGGCGGCCCGCTACGCGCACATCGTTGACAGAACTCACGCCGCTCGCGCGGATTGCCTCGCTGCTCGATGTAATGACATCGTTGACCATCAATCCGATCTGCTGGCGGATCAATTCGGGTCGCAACCGTACAGATGGGATATCGGGAAAGCGTGCCCGCACATTTGCCCATTGTGTGGCAACAAACCGCTGTTCGACCAAATCATCGAAATCGAGCAAGCCTGCGCGCAATCCATCATCGATATCGTGATTGTCATACGCGATATCGTCGGCAATCGCGGCAACCTGTGCCTCGAGCGAGGCGTAGCTCCCGAGGTCGAGGCCATAGTCCGCATCGGCCTGCGCCAGCGCCCAGCCGGGGTTTCTAACCGGACCGTTATGCTTAGCCAGCCCTTCGAGCGCCTCCCAACTCAGATTCAGTCCGCGCCATAGCGGATAGGGGCTTTCGAGTTGCGTGAGCACCCGCAGCGTATGCCCATTGTGATCGAACCCGCCCGCATCGGCCAGCGCCACCTTGAGCGCATCTTCGCCTGCATGACCGAACGGAGGATGACCGATATCGTGCGCGAGGCACAAGGCCTCGGTCAGATCCTCGTCAAGATCGAGCGCGCGGGCAATCGTGCGGCCGATCTGTGCGACTTCGAGGCTGTGGGTCAGGCGAACGCGGAAATGATCGCCGTCGGGTGCGACAAACACCTGTGTCTTGTGCCGCAACCTCCGGAACGCGATCGAATGAATGATCCGGTCCCGGTCGCGCTGAAACGCCGTGCGCGGGCCCCGCGTTTCGCCGCGCGCTTCGATATGCTGCCGCCCCCGGCTCCCCGCTGGATGGCTCGCCCAGGGGGCACGCTGTCTCACGCTTCGAGCCTCACCGTTCACGCCTCATTTGCTAGCGATACGCGCAATCTCTTGTCCGGCCTCGCTCGAATATGTCGTTCCAGCCATGCCTGCTTTTTGCAGCGCGTTGACCATTGCGCGCGCCTCGGCCTGCGACTTGATTGGGCCGACCAGCAGCCGATTGGTTGATTTGAACGGCACACTTGCCGCCGACATCCCTTTGAACAGTTGCGGCGATTTTTCGCGGATGCGTTTCCACGTTGACGGCAGACCCGCTTCGTTAGCGCCAGTTGCGACCTGCACCCAGACGCGCGGCGGATTTTTGGCGGCTTCGCGCTTGGCGGTCTCCTTGGCGTCTTTGGCAACCTTGGCATCTGCATCGGCCTTCGCTTGTGCAGCCAGCTTTTTCTGTTGGGCGATTCTCACAGCGCGCAATTCGGCAGCGGTTGGCAAGGGTGCCGCCGCGCTTTCGGCTTCGGGCTCGATGCCGGCCAGAATGTCGGCGAGACGCTGAACGCCGACTGCTGGCGAAGCCGGAGGTGCAATGGGCGGTGCAGATGGTTGCGCGAATGTGGCGATGGCAACAGTGCCCGCAGTTACAGGCTCTGAAAATCCAGGCGTAGGTGCCGATGCTATCGGGGCAATTGCGGAAGCGGGAACCGACGGATCGTTGCTGTCGCTTGCCATGGCCAAGGAAACCGGTTGCGCGGGCGTCACACGCGGTTCGACTACAACCGGATCAGGCACAGCAACTAGCGGCGCAGCAACCGATGCGTTCCCAATGGTCGCTATTCCAGCCGAGGCCAAAGCTGGGCTGCCCGTTGCCCCGGCCGGGCCATTAGACGAGCGACCGGCCTCAGCCACAATCGAAGGGATTGCGACGACCGACGATTGCGAAGCAGCGGAGACCTCGAAGACTGCGCTGGGGAACGCAGGGTTTGCCTCGTTCTTGACAATTTGTGAACCGGCAACCGGCTGCAAGATCGCGGGCGGGGAGATCGCAGGAGGCGAAATCGCCGCCAGATCCTTGGGCGCTGCAGCCACGCTGGGGGTGGCGAGGCGGACAGCAACCCGCCGCTCGGTTCGCGCGGTGACAGGATTTGGCGGAACAACCGATGGCGAAACTCCGGCATCTTCCAGTGGAACATCCGGCAATGCCGCGAGGATCGCTTGGCGATCGTTGCTGGTCTTCCCAGCTGGATCGAGCGCGCCGGGCCGCCGGCGCGGATCGCGCGTTACGGCCATTTTCGTCACTGGCTTTACTTGCTCATCGATGCGTGGAGCCAATCCATCGCCAGCCGGGATCAGCTGGCCGCCAGCTTGGCCTGCATAGGGTGTCGAACTTTCAGCAGATGCCAGCCGCGTGCCATCACCGGGCATGGTGCCGAAATTGACGGCCATTGCACGATCGGCTGGGTTCAAGGCTGCCAATCGGCGCAAAAAGGGCCGCATGCCAATTCCGACGCCGGGGGGCATTACGCTCCGCGCAATGTCTTCGGCATCGTCGAGATTGCCCGTCATGGCTAGGATGAATGCGCGCGCGCGCCACGCCGCCTGATCCTGTTTGCGCAACAGCGGGTCGAGCATCGAAAGCG
>JANOQL010000034.1:0-9437 GCA_031414835.1 Sphingomonadales bacterium
AAGAAGGTCGATATCGATTACACGCACAAGAAGCAGTCGGGCGGCTCAGGCCAGTTCGGCCGCGTCAAGGCGACGATCATCCCCGGCGAACGCGGCACCGGCTTCCAGTTCTTTGACGAAGTGAAGGGCGGCAATATTCCCCAGGAATATATCCCGTCGGTGGAAAAGGGCTTCCGCGAAACTGCCGAAACAGGCTCGCTGATCGGCTTTCCGATCATCGATTTTGAGGTCCATTTGACCGACGGCGCGTATCACGATGTCGATTCATCGGCGCTGGCGTTCGAAATCTGCGCGCGTGGCGCGATGCGCGAGGTCGCTCAGAAATCGGGCATCAAATTGCTTGAGCCGATCATGAAGGTCGAAGTTGTCACGCCAGAGGATTATCTGGGCGACGTCATCGGTGACATGAACAGCCGTCGCGGCCAGATCCAGGGCACCGACAGCCGCGGCAATGCGCAGACCGTCGAAGCGATGGTCCCGCTTGCCAACATGTTCGGTTATGTGAACCAGCTCCGCAGCTTCACGCAGGGTCGCGCGCAATATTCGATGCAATTCTCGCATTACGAAGAAGTGCCAAGCAACGTAGCCGAAGAGGTGAAGGCGAAGCTCGCCTGATTGGCTGGAGGCAGCTGCTGATAAGCTGCTCTGGCGATATTGTGGGTAGCGGGGAGACCTTATCGGGCTCCCCGTACCGAAGCCTTAAAACCCAACCTTGGCACCGAAGCGGAAGATTCGCCCGAACGGATTGCCGATGAACGGATCGTAGCTCACTTCAAGCCGCGCCGCCGAAGGGTCGGTGTTGGTAAAATTCTCAACCGAGAATTGGAGCTGGGCCTTAAAGGCCGTGATCGGCAGCTTGTAGGTCGCATGGAAGTCATGCTGGGTGTAGCTTTTGATCACTGCGCCGAAGTTGGTGCTGCCAAAACCAGGTATGGCGAGGCACGGGTCGCGGTTGATGCAGCGGTCATCGCGAACACCGTCAATATACCGCACACCGTATCTCAAATTCAAACCAGAGACGTTGTAGTTGACATAGCCATTGGCACGCAATTTTGAGACGGTCCCCGGATCGCGGAAGAAGTTCGAGAATCCGCGAGCATTATACCCGGGCTGAACGACCACATTGTTGAGAACGAAATCGTCGAATTCGAATTTCAGGATATACGAGGCAGATGCGCCGATCGACGCTTTGCCCGGCCCGAGATCGGTGGAAAAATCCGCCGCAAAGTCGAGGCCATTGGTCTTTGCCCCAGGGCCGTTGACCCAGTCGGTCCGGATCCGCGCAATATCGTTGCCGACGGTAATCCCCTGACGGCATCCACCCTGAAAGGTGATGAGCGGCGCAAAGGGGTTTGCGCAGTTGGCCAATGCAGTGCCATTGGCCACGACATTGAGCGCGATCGCCTGAGCCGGTGTGGTCGTGATCCTTTTCTTGAAATCGAAGCTCCAGAAATCGACCGAAAAGGTGAATTTCGAAAAGTCGAGGACCGCCCCGATGTTGTAGGTGAAGGCCGTTTCGGGTCCCAGCGTATCGGGATTGCCGAAAATATCGACCGATTTGAAGTTGTTGCCCGCCGCCTGGATGCCCGCAAGTGACGTCACCGAGTTGACAGACACCTGCGTTGCGAGCGGACCACGGAACGTCGTTCCCGCCGAACCGCGCAGCACCAGAAAGGTGGTCGGCTCCCAGCGGACAGCGCCTCTGGGATTGACCGTTGAGCCCACCGAACCGCCATAATCTTCATAGCGGATCGCGCCGTTGACTTCGAGCGTATCGGCAATGGGAACCTTGACCTCTGCGAAAACGGCGTAGATTTTCTGGTTTTCGGTCGCCGGACGTGTGCCGCCAAGGAAGTTGAAGATGCCGACGCCCTCGGTGGGCGTCCCGACGCAGCTCAAATCTCCTTCGCGGAAGCAAGGATTGAACCTCAGATCGGATTCAGGAAGAAGCGACCGGCTCGAAAACTTGCTGCCGCGATACTGCGCGCCGAATGCGTAACCGATCGGGCCGCCTCCCAGATCGATCCCGGATTCCCCAGAAAAAATCAGGTCAAAAACCGTCTGTTCTTCGCGCTGGAACGTTCCGTTGGCGACCTGGAGGAAAGCCACCAGGTCCGGATTGTTCTGACTGCCCGGCACAAACCCCGGATTGGTCAGGCCCAGTGATGGATTGCCGGCCGAGCTATTGAAAAAGGGATTGAAATACTGGCAATTGCCAGCGCCTGCGGTGCCCGTCGCCCGGTTGCATCCGGGTCCACCAAAGCCTTCGAGCGCATTCTGCAAACGGGTGCCGATAAAATCCGGTGCAAAAGCCGCGCGTTCGGATTGCATATAGGTGCCGTAAAGCTGGGCGCGGAAGCGATCCGAAAACTCATTTTCAAACCCTGCCGAAAGCCGCCACGCCTTGTTATTGGCGGCTCCCCGGCCGGCACCTTTGTAGGTATCGCGAGGATTGCCGCCATTGGCCAGCGGCCGCGTGAGGAAAATGCTGGCGTAGCTGCCTTGCAGATTCGCGACCGTTCCCGGCGTGAAAGGGTCCGCTGCGGTGCCTGTCAAACCCGACTGGGTGATAAACGCGCGGTAGCCCGGATTGGAACTTGGCACTGTAAAGCGAAAGGCGCTGCCCGAACCGCCCGGACCCTGTGTTGCGGGAAACGCGGGTGAATATGCGAGGGAATCCAGATCGGTTTGGGCATACAAGGCCTCCCCACGAAATTTCAGCGTATCGGAAAGGTCGATATCGGCCTGTACATAGGCCTGATACCGGTCTTCCTCTTCGATCAGATTGTCGAATGGAACAAAGGTAAAGCGGCAGACAGGAAGGCCGGAGACCACGTCAAGCACCCCATTGGTCGCCTGGCACGATCCAACTGCAGAGCCATCGAGCGCGCTGCCGATGGCGGGCCCGGCGGCCCCTTGGGTGATTGGTCCGCGCCGAAGAATATACGTTCCGGGATTGCCCACCGAGGAAAACCCAGATGGATTGACCGCGTAAGGAATTCTGGTGAAGTCACGGTCAGCAGTGCCGAGTTCGGACCGGTGCTGCCAGCCAAATCCGACCAGCAGGTCGAGCGAGCCGAAATTGGCACCTGCCAGAAGAGATGCCGTCCAATTTCCTTTTGAACCCTTTATCTGTTCATAATCGCCTTGCATTTCGACGCCGGAAAACTTTGTTTTGGTCACGAAGTTCGCAACGCCGGCAATTGCGTCCGACCCATAGGTCGCCGCCGCGCCATCCTTCAAAATCTCGATGCGATCGACTGCGAAGAACGGCACCAGGTTGGTGTCGGTAAAGCCGTCGCCTGGTGCAGAGATCGTGCGCCGACCATTGAACAGCACGAGTGTCCGCGTTGGCCCAAGCCCGCGCAAATTGATCGAACCATTGCCTTGAAAGCCTTGCGACCCGACCGAAAACTGGTTCGAATCGCCAAGTACCGAGCCACCCGCAGGCAAGTCTTTGATAAACTCAAGCGGGGATGACACGCCGCGCACTTCGAGGTCTTCGGCCGTGAACACGTCGACTGGTTGTGCCGCATCTTCGGGCACACCGCGAATGAACGAGCCAGTGACGACGATTTCGTTGACCTCGCCTTCCGCCGCATCTTCTTGCGCTTCTTGCGCCATGGCGATGTTGGGAACGGCAGCCAGCCCAATGATCAAGGCCGCCAACGACGAATGCGTGCGCAGGTGTAGTGCTTTCATTTTATCCTCCCCGAGGCCGGTCAATTTTTTGCAGATTGACTCGATCCGGGTGAAGTGTCCGGATTACAAGGGCAGACGTCAAGCGATTTCAGCTGGCACGCCATTTAAGCGGAATGGGCGGTCTGCTGCGAGCGATGCGAGTGATTACAATGCGCTATTTGCTGCACTGCAACGTATTACCTTGCCGTTACTTTTGCGCGATGATCGATCCCCGGCACGGGGAGCTGCTCTTGGGAGGCGAGGAGCCCCGGCAATGGAGAGTGAACGCTCGCACCGAATGTGGCCGAAGAGGTAAATGCCACGCTCGCCCCGTACGGTTTGAGTATTTCCGAGGAGAGATTTAGCCCCCAATTCCTCGCACAACTCCAGAACCGCTGTTAAGGTCTATCGGGCAAACGCGCATCCGATCTCACACACAATACCGTGATCATTCCGCTGCGGACGTCTGTGTGTTACGTTTCCGGTCCGGGGAGATTATGTCCATCACCGGTGCCAGATATCGCGAATATCGGCGCCATTGCCCCGTCCCGTCAAACAAGCCGCGCTTCACCTGATATGCGCTGGCTGTTTTCACGGGCCTGGTGCGCGCCACGTTCGAAAAATCGCGCACATTCTCGGTCCACCTAAGATTCACAAATTCAAAAAGCGATTTGGTGGTGGCGTCGAAATCACTCACCAACTGCTCATACTGGACAACATGAACGTCGAGTTTTGCCTGATCGACGGTGCGATCAACCAGCGTCTCTGTTACGTTAAACAGCCGCGCAGCACGGTGCAGCGACGTAAATTCGTATGTTGCCTGACTGAACACGAAATTCCTTCGAAAGCAGCTCCAAATGACGTCACGCGGGTCTCTTCGCACGACAACGATCTTTGCTTTGGGAAACAGGCGAGCGATCAACGGCAACGAAACGCTTTTGAACGGGTCCATATCAACAAAGGTCTTGCCCGCGGCGACAATTCCATAGGCTTTGACCTTTTCCCAATAGACGGATCGAAGCTGTGCCAATTCATTCTCGTCGGCGCTCGCCAGAGCATCCATTCCATCACCTGACAGGAATCTGTTTTGAGCTTCGGCCAGCGTCGGCGATTCCTCAAGCGTTTCCACGCTATCGCCAGTTGCAAGTATCTGTTCGACCAGAGTTGTCCCGGAACGGGGGAACCCAAGCACGAAAATATGCTGCGAGGCTTCATTATCCACAGAAGTCGCGGAGACGGACAAGCGCAGTCGATTCGGATCGTCCAGCTTCGCCACGATCGATTCAACCAAGGCAGTCGCGACCGGCGGAGCGTTCGGTCCGGCATGGATTTCGGCAAAGCGGTGATTGGCTCTCGAATATGCCTCGTACGCATCTTCGGTGTTGTCGATCTTATCGAGCGCGTCGCCCAGAAGTCCGAATGCGACCACCTGATCGGTGCCTGTGATATCGCTTCGGGCAGTCAAAATCTTAAGCCCAGTGGCGGCGGCTTCGTAATGACCGCCAGCGATATCGCACCGGGCACGTGCCAAAATTGTCGATGGATCATGTGGAGCAATGGCAATGGCTTGCCGTATATTTTCACGGGCCAGTGCGATTTCACCCAATTGCGCTTGAATCGATGCTAACCCCGAAAACCCATGAGCAGCAGAAGGTGCAAGCTCGGCAACCCGCCGATATCCTCGCGCCGCATCGTCTAGAAGGCCTGCCGATGCCAGCGCTAGCGATCGTCCATACCATGCAGCGACCATCATCGGGTCAATGGCCAGTGCGCGATCAAACATGGCAATCGCGTCGCGAAGCTGCCCTGTGTAACGCAATGCGTCTCCAGCACAGGTGAGAAAGAGGGCGTTGTACGGTGCAAGTTCGACGGCTTTGAGGCTGTATCTTACAGCGCCGTCCTTATCTCCAGCTTCGGATCGGCGTCCTGCTGCAAGGCAGAACAGCGGTGGATCCATTGCGCCAGCAGAAATTGCCTCTTCGGCCAGTTTGCCCGCTCGGCTCATGTCTCCACGTTCCAAAGCACGCTGCACTTCGCGTGAAGCAGATGTCGATTCCAACAACTCATCCTTACGCTCTCAAGCGAAAGGCACGACACCTTCGCCCGAGATCACTCAACAATTTCGGTGCGCGAAGGTTCCCCCTTCTTTATCCCGGTTTTTCATTCATTGCAGGCAGATCCGCGGTTCCCCTTGGGAACAGGCGCAGTGAGATTGATCCATTGGCTTGCTGGCAAGCACGGGTGAGGTGACCGCGAAATCTTGCCGCTTAGCAACCCCGCTTGCACATCCTTGTCCGACTCGCTAATGGCGCGCCTTCGCAGACGACCGGGCAGATTCGTCCGGTTGTTCGCGTATGGGGGTAACCCTGTTCAGCAGACCCGGTTTTGATTGAAGGCGCGACCCGCTTACGTTGTGGGCGGCGGTGCCAAGTGAAGGAAGAACAATGGCAAAGGCGAAATTCGAGCGGACAAAGCCGCACTGCAACATCGGCACCATCGGTCACGTCGATCATGGCAAGACATCGCTGACCGCAGCGATCACCAAGGTGCTGGCCGAAACCGGCGGGGCGACCTTCACGTCATATGACAATATCGACAAGGCGCCTGAAGAGCGCGCCCGCGGCATCACGATTTCGACCGCGCACGTCGAATATGAAACCGCCGAGCGTCACTATGCGCACGTCGATTGCCCGGGCCACGCCGATTATGTGAAGAACATGATCACAGGTGCCGCGCAGATGGATGGCGGCATTCTGGTTGTCTCGGCAACAGACGGCCCGATGCCACAGACCCGCGAGCACATCCTGCTTGCGCGCCAGGTTGGCGTGCCACAGCTCGTCGTGTTCATGAACAAGTGCGATCTGGTCGACGATGCCGAAATCATCGAACTCGTCGAAATGGAAATCCGCGAGCTGCTGTCGAAGTATGACTTTGACGGTGACAACATCCCTGTGATCCAGGGTTCGGCGACCTGCGCGCTCAACGACACCAATCCTGAACTCGGCCGTGAAGCCGTGCTCAAGCTGATGGCGGCGGTTGACTCGTTCATCCCGCAGCCAGCACGTCCGCTCGACCGTCCGTTCCTGATGCCGATCGAAGACGTGTTCTCGATTTCGGGTCGCGGCACCGTGGTGACGGGCCGTGTCGAAACCGGTGTTGTCAACGTCGGTGACGAAGTCGAAATCGTCGGCCTCAAGGATACGGTGAAGACGACGTGCACGGGCGTGGAAATGTTCCGCAAGCTGCTTGATCGCGGTGAAGCCGGCGACAACATCGGCGCGCTGCTGCGTGGCACCAAGCGTGAGGATGTTGAGCGTGGGCAGGTTCTCTGCAAGCCCGGCTCGATCACGCCGCACACCGAATTCACTTCGGAAGTCTATGTGCTGTCGAAGGATGAAGGCGGTCGTCACACGCCGTTCTTTGCCAACTATCGTCCGCAATTCTACTTCCGCACGACCGACGTGACTGGTGAAATCCAGCTGCCAGAAGGCACCGAGATGGTCATGCCAGGCGATAACGTGCAGCTCGGCATCAAGCTGATCGCACCGATCGCGATGGAGCAGGGCCTGCGCTTCTCGATCCGCGAAGGCGGCCGCACCGTCGGGTCGGGCGTCGTCGCTTCGATCCAGAAGTAAGTCTGATTTGGGGCCGCCCGCTCTCCAGACCGGAGGGCGGGCGGCTTCGCATTTTATTGAATATGATTAGGGTATGGCAATGGACACGAACAACATCCGCATCCGTCTGAAGGCATTCGATCACCGGGTGCTTGATCAGGCGACAGGCGATATTGCCGATACCGCAAAGCGCACGGGGGCGTTGATCCGTGGGCCGATCCCGTTGCCGACGCACATCAATAAGTTCACTGTCAACCGCGGACCGCACGTCGACAAAAAGTCGCGCGAGCAGTTCGAGGTGCGCACCTACAAGCGGCTGCTCGATATCGTGCAGCCAACGCCGCAAACCGTCGACGCTTTGATGAAGCTCGACCTTGCTGCAGGTGTTGACGTCGAGATCAAGCTCGCCTAACGGCAGGCGCTTAGAGGGATACCGCCAGATTCGTCTGGGCTGCGTCCCCCGTCTTTTCATTCGCCACGGCAATGAAATGCAACCCGGGACGGGGTGACTTTTTACATTTGGGTTGGGCACGCCCGCAGGGATGATCTCTGTGGGCCTCTGTTGTTGAGGAGCATGGATCATGCGCACTGGCGTGATCGCGAAGAAGGTTGGCATGACGCGTCTGTTCAAAGACGATGGACGTCACGTGCCGGTAACCGTTCTGTCGCTGGAAAATTGCCAGGTCGTTTCGCAGCGCACGCAGGATCGTGACGGATATGTCGCGCTCCAGCTGGGTGCCGGATCGGCCAAGGCTAAGAATGTAAACAAGCCGCAGCGCGGTCAATATGGCAAAGCTGAAGTCGAGCTCAAGGCGAAGCTCGTCGAGTTTCGCGTTTCCGAAGACGCGCTGGTCGATGTGGGCGCCACAATTTCTGCCGATCACTTTGTTGCAGGCCAGATGGTCGATGTTGGTGGTCATACGCAGGGCAAGGGCTTCGCCGGTGTCATGAAGCGCTGGGGCTTCGCTGGTTTGCGCGCCACGCACGGTGTTTCGGTTTCGCACCGTTCGCACGGTTCGACCGGTCAGCGGCAGGATCCAGGCAAGGTTTTCAAGAACAAGAAGATGGCGGGTCACATGGGTGATCGCCAGCGGACGCAGCAGAACCTTGAAATCGTGCTGACCGACGTCGAGCGCGGATTGATTTTCATCAAGGGATCGGTCCCGGGCTCAAAGGGCACATGGTTGACGGTCAAAGACTCGGTCAAGATTGCTCGTCCAGACGCTGCACCTTACCCCGCGTCGATTGTGACAGCTGCTGTTGCAGAAGAGCCCGTTGTTGAAACCCCAGCTGTGGACGTTGCGACGCCCGAAGCTGAAGTAGGAACGGAGGGCTAAATCATGAAGATCAAGGTTCAGACCCTCGACGGCAAGCCCGGCAAGGATATCGAGCTTTCGGACGATGTGTTCGGCATCGATCCGCGCGCAGACATTCTTCACCGTGTCATCACATGGCAGCTTGAAAAGGCCCGCGGCACAGCGCGTGGCGCGCGTGAGCGTTCGGATGTGTCGCGCACTGGCAAGAAGTTCGGCAATCAAAAGGGTGGCGGCACCGCTCGTCACGGCAACCGGCGCGCGCCGATCTTTGTTGGTGGTGGTAAGGCACACGGTCCTCGCGTCCGTGACTTCAACCCGTCGCTCAACAAGAAGATCCGCGCACTTGGCCTCAAGATGGCGCTGTCATCGAAGGTCAAGGACGGCACGCTGGTTGTAATGGACAACCTCGCGGTTGCCGACAACAAGACCAAGACACTGCTCGGCAATTGGGGCAAGCTCGGTTTTGGCAAGACGGCACTCGTCATCGATGGCGATGCGGTCGAGCAGAGCTTTGCGCTTGCGTCGTCGAACATCCCGGGCGTCAATGTGATCCCGGCGGTCGGTGCCAATGTCTATGACATTCTGAAGCATGAAACGCTGGTGCTGACGCGCGCCGCGGTCGAAAAGCTGGAGGCGCGTTTCAATGGCTAAGGCAGCAACGGCAGCGGTCGAGCTTAAGCACTATGACGTGGTGCGCGGACCGCACATCACTGAAAAGTCGACAATGGCGAGCGAGCACAACGCAGTTGTGTTCAAGGTCGCCAATGACGCGACCAAGCCGCAGATCAAGGCGGCGGTCGAGGCATTGTTCTCAGTCAAGGTGTTG
>JANOQL010000035.1:0-3404 GCA_031414835.1 Sphingomonadales bacterium
TTGCCGGGGCGGAAATAGAATTTCTCGCTATACCCTGGCCCGTCGGGAATATGGCTCTTGCGATAGACGCCCATGACCTGGCCCGTGTCGTCGATCATCGCGAGGCTGTTGTAATAATGCGGGCCATCGGCTTCGAAAAAGCTCGTCGGGATATAGACCTGCAGTTCGGCGGCGAGCGCCTGCATCGCGATCACGCTGGGGTGTTCCGCCACCGGCTTGGCGAGCGCGAACCAGCCAAGTTCCTGCTTCTGGCAGAAATACGGAGCCTCGAACAATTCGGGCGGCAGGATGATCTTCGCGCCATGCTGTGCCGCCTCTCGCACATGCGCTTCGACGGTGGCGATGTTGTCAGCAGTCATGCCGCCCAGCGCGCACTGGATCGCGGCAACGGTGATTTTGTGGGTCATGCGTCAATCCTGAAACCGAGGCGTGCGGCGAGCGGCACCATTGCCAGATAAAGTGCGATTGTGACGAGGCACCCGATTCCGAGCGCGGGCCAGAAGCCCAGCCCTTTGCGCAGCAGCATCGGGATGATCAGGAACATCGGCATCGAGGGCAGGAAGAACCAGAAGGTGCCCTGCACATAGCGCGCCATCGCCTCGCCATCGGCCCCATCGCGCCACAGCCAGATCATGCTGAGCACCGAGACCAACGGCAGCGACACGATCAGCGAACCGAGCGCAGGCTGGCGTTTCGCGATAGTCGCGGCGAACGCGACGAGCAGGCCCGAAAGGAGGGCTTTGGTCCAGAACGCGATCATAGAGCAAGGCTCATTTCAATCACCTCAGACCGCTCATGTCGAGCGAAGTCGAGACACGTTAGTCCAGCGGACACAGCCTCTCGACTTCGCTCAAGGTGAGCGGGGCGGCGGAGAAACGTTGCCAGAAATATCACAGCGCCGGAACCTGTTGGCTGATGCAATGAAAGCTCCCCCCGCCTGTTAGCAAGTGGTTGGCGGGCAGGCCAACGGTCTCACGCCCCGGAAACAGCTTGTCGATCGCAAACAGCGCTGCCGCATCCGATGGCCCGCCATAGAGCGGCACCACCACCGTCGCATTGCCGATGTAGAAGTTCATATGGCTCGCAGGCACTGGCTTGCCATCGTCATCGACGTGTAATCCAGCCGACGGAATGCGGACAATCTGAACCGGCCAGTCGCGCGCGCGCTCGACCGCATCGGCAAACACATGCGCGTTGGGATCATCATCGCCGTTCGCCTCGGGCAGCGCCAGCACACCGGGGGCGACAAAGCGCGCGAGATTGTCGACATGGCCATCGGTGTGATCGTTGACGAGCCCGACGCCGAGCCACAGCATCTGTTCAAGCCCAAGATCGGCGGCGAGCCGTGCCTCGATATCGCGCCGCGCGAGGTTCGGATTGCGGTTAGGATTGAGCAGGCACTGCCCGGTGGTCACGCACAGCCCTGCGCCATCGACATCGATTGCCCCACCTTCCAAAATCCAGACGCGCTCCTCTCGCGGCAGCCCGGATTCGGCACACAGCATCGCGGCGAGTGCGTCGTCCAATGGCGAGGGGTATTTGCCGCCCCAGCCATTGCCGCGATAATCGAGGCCGAGCAGCGTGCCATCACTGTTGACGACAATCGGCCCAGTATCGCGCAGCCAGACGTCAAAGAACGGCGCAGACACAATCTCGGCGCAATCGCCCGCAAGTGCCTGCGCCGCCTCTTCGGCGATCCGGTTCGCACACACCAGCCGCACGCGTTCGCCCTTGCCGCCAGCATGCACCGCGCGCGCAAAGCCTGCGACTTCGGCCTGCGCACCGTCAAGATCGTCGAGCCACAGGTCTGGGTCCGAGGGAAAGCCGATCCACACGCTCTCATGCGGAGCCCATTCGGGGGGGAGATGAAGTGTCATGCGCTTCACCTATCGGTGCGGTGGCGACGTGCAAAGCGGATTTCCCGCTTTGCCCGCATCACCGTTTGGCGAATTCCGCAATCTTTGCCTGCGCATCGCGCGATTCGTGGAAGAAGAACAGCGGCCAATCATGCATCAGTCCCGCTCGCTCGTCATAGTCGGTGGCAGGTAGCTTGGCCTTCAATGCGCGGGCGTCGGTGACGAGGATATCATCGCCGCCACCGAAGCTGAGGATCGGTGGCAGGCCTTGCCAATCGCCGTTGATCGGGCTGACCTTCGGGTCTGTCACGGGCAGATCGCGCGCATAAAGTTTGGCAGCTTCGCGGATGCCGGGAATGCCGAGGATGCAATCGCGCGGTTCGATGCCGGGCTGATCGGGGTGGCTTGTCGTGCCATCGAGCCATGGGCAGACCAGCACCAGCCCTGCGGGCAAGCGCAGCCCGGCATCGCGCGCTGCCATCACCGTTGCTGCGGCCAATCCGGCACCTGCCGAATCACCGCCGAGGGTGAACGCGCCATCGTGGCGGTCGATAAAATCGCGATATGCGGCCAGCGCGAACGCCGTGACCTCTTCGGCGCTTGCCTCAGGCGCGAGCGGATAGAGTGGTGCAGTGATCGCCAGCCCGTGCTTATCGGCCAAATGCGCGAAGAATGCCCAATGGACATTCGCCGCTGCGTATACATAACCGCCGCCGTGGAAATACAGCATGTGCGCGGCAGGCGCGCGGCCCTTCGGCGCGATCCGCCAGACGCTCCGCCCTGCGACCTGCGCTTCGCTGACATCGACCTTGGCGCGCATCTTGTCTGTCGGGAGTTCGGCTGCAGCGGCGCGCGTCACGCGAACGCCTTCGGACAGCCCTTCAACACTGGCATAGCGTTTCTTGAACACACCGCTGGTGCGAAGGACGAAACCGACGAGGCGGGCAGAGAGACTGGGCATCAGCGGGCTTTCGTGGCGGCAGCGACGACATCGCCGAGCGCGTTGCGGACAGGGGCAAGATTGCCGTCATCGGTTTTGCCAAGGCGGACGAGCACCATGCGATGATCGGGTGAAACGATCACATACTGCCCCAGATGGCCGACGGCGGCGAACACGCTGTCCGGGCCTTTGCCGGGGAAGAGCGCGGGATATTCCGCATTCTCGCCCGAACGCGGTCGATTGAGCCAGACATGCCCGCCATAGCCTGCATCTGTGGCGCTCGGGGTGCGCAGGAAGGTGAGCCAGTCGGGCGCGATCGCCTGTGTGCCGTCTTCGCCTTTGCCGTCGAGCAACAGGCTGCCGAACCGGCCCCAATCGTGCAATGTCATATAGATGATCGAGCCACCAATCTGCGTGCCAGCGCTGTCGAATTCCATGACCGCGTTGGTGATGCCTGCGGGTTTGAACAGCCGCTCGTCAGCGAAGGCTTTGTAAGCCGCCGCGCGGATCTTGGGATCGGGGCTGGGCGTCAGCGCGCGGGTGATGAGTTCGGAGAGAAGCAGCGAGGTCAGCGAGCTGTATTCATATTTCGTCCCCGGCTTGGCCTC
>JANOQL010000036.1:0-3461 GCA_031414835.1 Sphingomonadales bacterium
AACAATTGTCGCGTCATTCGCTGATTGATCTCGATGTGAAGACCGTTGGCGATCTTCATGTCGATCAGCACCACACCACCGAAGACACCGCGATTGCCATCGGCGAGGCGGTCAAGCAGGCATTGGGCGAAAAGCGCGGGATCGCCCGCTATGCACCGCCTATGCGCCGATGGATGAAACGCTGACGCGCTGTGCGCTCGATATTTCGGGGCGACCCTGGACGGTGTTCAACGCGGCGTTTACGACGCCGCGGCTTGGCGAATGGGATACCGAACTGATCGAGCATTGGTTCCAGAGCTTCGCGCAGGCTGCGGGCATCACGCTGCATGTCGAATGCCTCTATGGCAGCAACAACCATCACATCGTCGAAAGCTGTTTCAAGGCACTGGCGCGGGCACTGCGGCAAGCGGTCGAAATCGATCCCCGAAAGGCCGACGCGATCCCGTCTACCAAGGGGATGCTTTGACGTGGGCGCGGTGGCGCTGATCGATTATGGCGCGGGCAATCTCCAATCTGTCAGGAACGCGCTCAAGGCAGCAGGCGGCGAGAATATGATCGTCACTGCCGATCCGGTGGCGGTGCTTGCGGCGGATAGGATCGTCCTGCCTGGCGTTGGCGCGTTCGCGCACTGCATGGGCGCGCTGTCAGCGATCCCCGGCATGATCGAGGCGCTCAACGAGGCTGTGATCGGCAAAGCGCGTCCGTTCCTTGGCATTTGTGTCGGCATGCAGTTGATGGCCGACTCTGGTGAAGAGCATGGGATGACGCCGGGGCTGGGGTGGATCGAAGGGCGTATTGCGAAGCTGACGCCCAACGATCCCGCCGCCAAGATCCCGCATATGGGCTGGAACGATGTCGTGCCTGTGCGTGCGCACCCACTGATCGAGCCAGGCGAAGCCTATTTCCTCCACAGCTTCGCATTTGAAGGGGCGGGCATTCTTGCTTCAACCGACCACGCAGGGCCGGTCACTGCCGCAATCGGACGCGACAATATGATCGGCGTGCAATTCCACCCCGAAAAGAGCCAGCGATACGGCATCGCGCTGCTTTCGCGGTTTCTCGGGTGGAAGCCATGATGGTGTCCGCACAATCCTTTTGTGCCTTTGTGGCTTCGTGTGAAAAAAAGGGGGGCTCATACAAAGCCACGAAGTCACAAAGATGGGATTTTGTTGCATGACCCTCATCGTCTTCCCTGCCATCGACCTCAAGGGCGGGCACGTCGTGCGGCTTGCCGAGGGCGATATGGCGCGCGCGACGGTTTATGGCGACGATCCGGCAGCGCAAGCAATGCTGTTTGCCGACGCGGGCGCACAGCATCTTCACATGGTCGATCTCGACGGTGCGTTTGCAGGCGAAAGCCGCAATGGCGATGCCGTGGCCACAGTGGTCACGGCGTTCCCGGGCCATGTTCAACTGGGCGGTGGCATCCGGACGATGGCGGCGGTCGAACGCTGGTTCGATACAGGCGTTGCGCGGATCGTGATCGGCACCGCAGCACTCACCGATCCGCAACTGGTCCGCGATGCAGCGGCCGCCTTCCCCGGCGGTGTGGTCGTCGGCGTCGATGCGCGTGACGGGATGGTCGCGACCGCAGGCTGGGCCGATGTGTCCGACGTCAGCGTGATCGATATGGGTCGCCGCTTCGAAGATGCAGGCGTCGCGGCATTGCTGTTCACCGACATCGGGCGTGACGGGTTGCTGACCGGGTGCAATGTGCAAGCCACGGTCGATCTGGCGCGTGCAGTCGATCTGCCCGTCATCGCGAGCGGCGGCGTCGCGGGAATCGCCGATATCAGGATGCTCGCGATCCATGCCGATGCGGGCATTGAAGGCGTCATCACCGGTCGCGCTTTGTATGACGGGCGGCTTGACCTAGCGACGGCATTGGCAGTGGCGGCGGCGGAGTGACCGTCCGAACCCGCGTCATCCCCTGCCTCGATGTGGCCGATGGTCGCGTCGTCAAGGGCGTCAACTTCGTCAATCTGCGCGATGCCGGCGATCCGGTCGAAGCCGCGCGGGCGTATGATGCGGCCGGAGCCGATGAGCTGTGTTTTCTCGATATTGGCGCGAGCCATGAAGGGCGCAAGACGATCCTATGTCGTCGCGCGCACTGCCGAGGTCTGTTTCATGCCGCTGACGGTCGGTGGCGGGGTGCGGTCTGCCGACGATGCCCGCGCGCTGCTGCTGGCAGGGGCGGACAAGGTGGCGGTCAATTCATCCGCTGTTGCGCGACCCGAACTGGTGGCTGAGATTGCGGCGCGCTTCGGCAGCCAGTGCGTTGTCGGGTCGGTCGATGCACGCAAGATGGGTGATAGATGGGAAGTCTTCACCCTTGGCGGACGAAATCCGACCGGAATCGACGCCGTCGCCCACGCCATCCGGCTGGTCGAGTTGGGCGCAGGCGAACTGCTCGTGACCAGCATGGACCGCGATGGCACGCGCGATGGCTACGATCTCGAACTGACCCGCGCAATCGCCGATGCCGTTTCCGTGCCGGTGATTGCCAGCGGCGGGGTGGGCTGCCTCGATCATCTGGTGGCTGGCGTGACCGAAGGCCATGCCAGCGCCGTCCTTGCCGCATCGATATTCCACTTCGGGCAAGCGACGATTGCCGATGCCCATGCGGCATTGGCAGCTGCAAAAATTCCCGTGCGTCGGATAATTTGACATTAACCATTCATCGAATGTCGCTATTAACCATTGTGCGCCGCAGCACAGGCGCTAACCGCAGCGGTGGCAAGCGGTTTGCATGGTGTTGCGCAGCGGGCGAGTCGGTTCTGTCCGGCGCGACATTCGGGGGAATGAGTAGTGAGCGTTTGGGCGGGATTGATGATCATGGCAGCGGCGGTTCCATCGCAGGTTGCCAATGATAACGGGCTAACGACGGTGACCGAGGGTGCCATCGCAGTCCCCGAGCCTTCGAACCTCGCTTTGCTGTTGCTTGGCGTCGCGGGTCTGGTGATCGGACGGCGGGCAAGCCGCAACCGTGCATCGCGCCGCGATGAAGGCCTTGACGGTTGAGGCCTTTCAGCGATTAAAGCGGCATGACCGACACACTGTCCCGACTTGAAACGACCATCCACGACCGCCGCAACGCCGATCCGGAATCGAGCTATGTTGCGCGGCTTACCGCCAAAGGCCGCGCCAAGATCGCGCAAAAGCTAGGCGAAGAAGCGGTCGAAACCGTGATCGCGGCGGTTGCGCAGGACAAAGCGGCACTGACGTCCGAAGCGGCCGATCTCATCTTTCACCTCGCGATCCTTCTTGCCGACGCTGATGTGTCGTTCGGCGACGTGTTCGCCGAGCTAGACGCGCGGGCTGGCGTTTCAGGCCTTGCCGAAAAAGCCGCAAGAAAGGACTGAGCGATGCCGATTGACGCCACTGCGCCTTACGATGACACCAATATCTTTGCTCGCATCTTGCGCGGCGAGATTCCCAATCGCACGGTTTACGAGGACGAA
>JANOQL010000037.1:0-10126 GCA_031414835.1 Sphingomonadales bacterium
AGATGGTGTAACGACGGGTGTATTCGCAACCGGTTATGCACTAGGCATAAGGCTGACAGCAATATTCAGTTAAACGGCCCCGGCATTGCGCTGGCAGGGGGTCTGCTGTCGGATGAAAGTCAAAGGCCACGATGCTGCATAAAAGAAATCCCCGGGACGGCGCAGCCCCACACAGCTATTGGCTGGAACGCGTCGAGACAGACGCGGCAAGTCTCGACGATAGCGCAACACGGCCCTCAGGCTTTGAGTTTGAGCTGATTGCCGACAATCTTCCCGTCCTGTGCTGGATCGCGCGCGGCGATGGCTTTATTTTTTGGTATAACCGTCGTTGGTACGACTATTGCGGATCGACGCCCCAAGCAATGGAAGGCTGGGGCTGGCAAAGCGTTCATGATCCCGATGAATTGCCCGGCGTCATGACGCGCTGGGAACGGTCGATTGCGACAAGGCAACCTTTCGAAATGGTGTTCCCGCTACGGGGCTCGGATGGCTTGTTCCGGCGATTCCTGACTAGGATTGTGCCTGTCAGATGTGAAAACGGGACGGTTGTCCGGTGGCTTGGCACCAATACCGAGGTCGAAAGCCAGATGAACGCTGAGGCAGCGCTCGAAGCCAGCGAAGCAAAGCTGCAAGTGCTGACCGACGCCATGCCTCAAATGGTCTGGTCGACGTTGCCCGACGGCTATCATGATTATTACAATGCCCGTTGGTATGAATTTACCGGTGTTCCCTACGGTTCGACCGATGGTGAGGGATGGAACGGGATGTTTCATCCCGAAGATCAGGAACGTGCCAGCCTGAGGTGGCAGCATAGTCTTGAAACCGGCGAACCTTACGAGATCGAATATCGGCTGCGTCATCACAGCGGAAGTTATCGCTGGACGCTCGGCAGAGCGCTTCCTGTCCGGAATTTTCGTGGAGAGATCACGCGCTGGATCGGCACATGCACCGACATTGCCGAATCCAAACGAAATGCTGAACTTGCTGAACTGATCGGTCAGGAATTAAGCCATCGAATCAAAAACATCTTTGCTGTTATTGCGGGATTGATCGGCATCTCCGCCCCACGAAATGGTGAAGCTGCCGCTTATGCCAAGCAGGTTGCGGGCCGGATTGCTGCATTGGGTCGCGCACATAATTTTGCCCGCCCGCACGGCCCGAACTCGATGATTTCGAAGGCACTCGATGGGCTGACGGGCCTGCTCTTTGAACTCATGAAACCCTATGATCGAGGCGAGGTTCGTCCCTATAAAATTATCGGCGATGAAGTGTCGATCACAGACCGCAGTGCGACGCCACTCGCGCTCCTGATCCACGAACTTGCCACCAATGCCGCCAAATACGGAGCACTTTCCCAGATCGATGGCGAGGTGAGCATTTCAATCGCCGATCGCGAGGATCACGCACAGATTATCTGGAAAGAAACCGGCGGTCCTAGGCTGGAATCGGCGCCTGACCATATCGGTTTCGGAACCCAGTTGTCCGACCTCAGCATAATCGATCAGCTCGGCGGGACACTCGAACGTGACTGGCAGGTTGACGGGCTGGTGGTTACAATAACGGTCCCAAAAGCGCATCTTTGATCCGATCGATTTTGGCTGCCTCAGCGGATCGCCGTGATTCTGAAGGAACTGTGTGACGGGTTCTGAAGGGGCACCGTAACATCGCGTATTTGTCTCGTCGCAACGATGGCCTTGCGTTATCCTTTTGGATGAGGTTTCCTCGCGTTCACTGACAAGAGGTTTCACAGTGCATCGGACAGTGGACGGTCACGTGTCACGGTTGAACGGAGAACGCTTCAATGAAATCGCTGAATTGGGCCGGTGCGACGGCGCTCATCCTGCTGGCATCGCCAGCAGTCTCGCAGACCGCAAAAGACATTATCGAGCAAAACCGCCTTGCGCGCGGCGGCGATGCGATTGACGCGATCAAATCGGTCCGTTTCGAAGGCAAGCTGATCTTTCCCGGCGATTTCCAACTGACGTTTAACGAGACTCGCGCGGCAAACGGTGGCGCGAGAACCGATGCCTCGGTCCAGGGGCTGACGCTTGTTTCGGCATATGATGGCAAATCGGGGTGGCGCATCAATCCGTTCGAAGGGCGCAAGGACGCTGAAACGATGTCCGCCGACGAAGCCCGATCATTTGCCGATACCGGATCGGTGAAGGGGCCGCTGCTGGCAGCACGAGACGATGGCAGCACGATCACCTATCTCGGAAAAGAAGACTTTGATGGCACGCTCGCGCACAAATTGAAGGTGGTTCAAACAGATGGCGACGAGTTCGTTTTCCTGATCGATCCCGATTCGATGCTTGAGGTCAAGATGGTCGAAACACGACGCGTTCGCGGCGCGCAGCAGACGTTCGAATTTGAATATGGCGATTATGAAAAGGTCGCAGGCGTGTATTTTCCAATGTCGATCGAAAGCTGGTCGCAGGGGCAAAGCGCCAACCGTCAGCAGGTGATCGTTGCCAGCGGAACCGCCAATGGCGAAATCCCGACAGGCTATTTCACGCAACCCACTCAAGCTGGAAAGTGATGCACATGATCCGCACTCTATTATTCGCGACAACCGCGTTGAGCTTTTCCGCAGTTCCCGCAATCGCGCAGACGCCCACCGCTTCTGGAATATCTGGCCTTGGCGTTCGCAACATTGGCTCTGCGCAAATGTCTGGCCGAATCGCAGCGATTGCGGCGCGTCAGGAAAAGGATGGCAAGGTCACATTGTTCATCGGCGCAGCCTCTGGCGGCGTCTGGAAATCGGAAGACGGCGGGACGACGTTCAAACCAGTTTTCGACAAACAGTCGGTGCAGTCAATCGGCGCACTCGCACTCGATCCATCCAACCCGCAGGTAGTGTGGGCTGGCAGCGGCGAAAGCTGGACGCGCAATTCGGTATCGATTGGCGATGGCATTTATAAATCGACCGATGGCGGTGAAACCTGGACCAACATGGGGCTGCCCAAGAGTGAACGCATCACGCAGATCGTGGTGCATCCCAAAAATGGCAATATCGTTTATGCCTGTGCGCCCGGTGCACTCTGGTCCGATAGTGCCGACCGCGGTCTCTACAAGACCAGCGATGGCGGCAAAACCTGGGTGCAGATTCTCAAAGGCACAAACCTTTCAACAGGGTGCTCGTCGATTGCGCTCGATCCCGCCAATCCTGATCGCGTGATTGCGGGCCTATGGGATTTCCGGCGCAAGGGCTGGACGTTCCGATCGGGCGGCGAAGGCCCGGACGTGGCATCGGGCAGCGCAATGATGGTATCCAGCAACGGCGGCGGCAGCTGGGCACCGCTCGAGGCGTCAACGGCCAAGGGTCTGCCGAAGGGGCCATGGGGCCGTGTGGAGGTCGCCTTTGCGCCGTCGAACCCAAAGCGCATCTATGCCTTTGTCGAAAACACCCGTTCGGCGCTATTCGTGTCGGACGATGGCGGGCGCAGCTGGGAAGAGCGTGACCGCAGTCGCAATATGGTCTGGCGACCGTTCTATTTCAGCAAGATGGTTGTCGATCCTGCCAACGCCGACCGGCTGTTCAAGATGAACCTGCGTATGATCGTTTCGGATGACGCGGGCAAAAGCTTTTCCGATAGCGCAGGCGGCAGCCATGCCGATTGGCACGATGTCTGGATTAACCCGACCAATACCAAGCACCTGATTGGCGGCGACGATGGCGGGTTGTGGATCAGCTATGACGGCGGGGTGAAATGGTGGAAAGGCGCAAACCTGCCGATCAGCCAATTCTACCACGTAAGCGTCGATGATAAGGACCCCTACCAAGTCTATGGCGGGTTGCAGGATAATTCATCGTGGGCGGGCGACAGCGAATATCCCGGGGGCATTACCAATGGTCGTTGGGAAAATCTGTATGGCGGCGATGGCTTCTGGACCTTCGCCGATCCCACCGATCCCGATTATGTCTACGCCGAATATCAGGGCGGAAATATCTCGCGGATCAACCGCAAGACGCTGCAATCGCGCGATATTCAGCCCAAAGGTGGCTATAAGGAAAAGCTACGGTTCAACTGGAACGCGCCCATCCACATGAGCCCCAACGAAAAGGGCACGATTTACATCGGATCGCAGTTCCTGTTCCGCAGCCGCGATCAGGGCACGAATTGGGAGCGGATTTCCCCCGACCTCACCACCAACAATCCCGCGCGGCAACAACAGGAAAAATCGGGCGGCATCACCGTCGATAACAGCTCTGCCGAGATGCACACGACGATCTATTCGATATCCGAAAGCCCGCGCGCGAAAGGCCAGATTTGGGTTGGGACCGATGATGGCAATGTTCAGCTGACGCGCGACGGTGGTAAAAACTGGTCCAATGTCACGAAGAATTTGAAACTCGGGCCGGATTCATGGGTTAACTGGATCGAGGCCAGCCGCCACGATCCCGCCGTCGCCTATGCCGCCATTGATCGGCACAGCTATGGAGATATGGCCCCGCACATTTTCCGCACCGGCGACTACGGGAAATCGTGGAAGCGGATTGCCGGGCCTGCGACCCCCGGCGTGAGGGGCTATGCGCATGTCGTGCGCGAAGATCGGGTCGCGCCCAATATCCTGTTTGCCGGCACCGAATTTGGTCTTTACGTCTCCCGCGACACAGGGGCGACATGGGAAGTGTTTCAGCCCAATGGCTTCCCTTCGGTCGCGGTGCGCGACATTGCGATTGCCAAAGCTGGCGATGATCTTGTCCTCGGCACCCATGGGCGCGGCATCTGGATCATCGACGATGTGTCGCCGCTGCGTGCGCTCGATGCCAAGGCCGTAGCAAGCGATGTCACTCTCATTGCTTCGGCACCGATCGAGCAGCGGATTCAAGGGAGCGGCGGATGGGCTGAAGGCGATGCCAGTTATAGCGGCGAAAACCCCCAATCGGGCGCAGTCATCACCTACTATCAAAAGGCGCGCCACGTCATCGGGCGGATGAAGCTCGAAATCATCGACGATCAAGGCAAAGTAATCGACGAACTGCCGACGTCGAAGCGCAAAGGCCTCAATCGCGTTGTCTGGTCGATGCGCACCAAACCCCCGCAAGTCCCGCCAGCGGCATCGCTCGCCTTTGCGTCGACGCAGGGGCAACGCTATCTGCCGGGCCGTTACACCGTCCGATTGACCAAAGCCGGACAGGTTACCGAAATGCCACTGGAAATCGGCCTTGATCGGCGCGCTACCTTCACGATGGCAGATCGGCAGGCGCAATTCGACGCGGCAGAACGCGTAAAGGGCCTCTTCATCAGGATGAGCCAGCTTGCAGGCAATGTGAATGCTATCCGCCAGCAGGCCGATGCGACCGCTGCCAAGCCCGATACGCCTGCGGCACTGAAGACCGAGGCGGCTGCGTTGTCAGCAAAGGCCGATGTGTTGCGCAAGCAGATCGTCGCAACGACCGAAGGCGGCGCGATTACGGGTGAAGAGCGGCTGCGCGAGCTGACCGATCAGGCGTATGGGGCTGTAACCTCGACCGAGGCGCGTCCTACGCCTTACGCCTTGGAACGTGTCGATGCGCTCGAACGCGAACTCAAAGAGGTTGAGGATGCTTTCGTGGCGTTGCGCGATGGCGACGCCAAGAGGCTCAATATGGCCTTATCAGGTGCAGGTCGTGCAGAACTCAATCTCGCGGCAGTCGTGATCCGCCCGAACGAGGCACGTGGCGGGCCGGCAGGCGTTATGGGAGCCAATCTGGTCGGGCTGCGCTATCTCGGCACTGCCAGCACGCTGCGCCGAAGTTTGCGTCGGCGGTAAGGCAGCGCTTTAGGCGTCGGCGATACCGTATCGACGACGTCAGCCGGCGCGCGCATTTGCTCGTACAGCAGCAATAAACCTTGCCGCACTTTCAACATCGGGCCGCGCATTGTCAGCAAAAAGCCTGTTGAATCGTCAAGGGAAACTCAACAGGCAGTCACAAAGCGCGTTGCTTAGGCTGATTGCCGTACAGATCCGCGTTAGGTCGGGCGGCGAAACCAGACCGCCGATCCGCTGGCTCGTCCCATTTCGGCCGTCCCTTGGGCCAAGTTCATAGGTTTGTTTTGTATGATATTTCAATAGGTTAACCTTGGTAGCGGAGGAGGGATTCGAACCCCCGACACGCGGATTATGATTCCGCTGCTCTAACCAACTGAGCTACTCCGCCCCTTTAGGGAAGCGCGCGTATATGGTCGGCACAGGCGCGGGTCAATGCCGGGGCGGGTCCATTTTTTGCCCACTGCCAAAGCGATAGGCTGCAATCGGTTCCCACGGTCCGCCTCGATACCACCATGCCGCAAGGCCAGCGATCGTCACTGGGCGAGGACGGAAACCAGCCTCGATTTGCGCCCGGAGAGCGCGCGCTGCGGCGGGCTTTACCTTGTTCTGGATTGTGACATGCGGTCGCCAGTTGGCGGCGTCCTGCGGGATCAGCAATTGCTCAAACGCAGCTGCCAAATGTTCGCGCATCTGTTCAAGATCGACCGAGTGCACCCGGTAAGCCGTCCCGGTGCCAAGCGACATCACCGACGTGATGCTTGCCAGTGGCGCGAGCGAACGACACGCCTCACGCAACCGCTGGCGCAATTCGGGCTCGACCGACGGCGGCAAATGGTGGAACAGCGTCAGATGCGCCGCCAGCACATTGCGATCCGCAGGAAAATGCGCCTTTCGCTGATCATCGAGCCAGCGATGATCTTCGGTTCCGAACAGTGCTGACACTATAATCGGGGCGGGAACCGGCACTGGGATCGGCACTGGCCGACTCAAATCTCGACCTGGCTGCCCAATTCAACAACGCGGTTGGTGGGAAGCCTGAAAAACTCCATCGCGCTTTCCGAATTGTTGAGCATCCACGCGAACAGCTTTTCGCGCCAGATCGCCATGCCGGGCCGTGACGAGGGCAACAGCGTTTGCCGGGCAAGGAAGAAGCTGGTGTCGATCATCCGGAATTCGGGCCCGCATTGCGTGACTTGCTTCAACGCCGCAGGCACATCGGGTTCCTGCATGAAGCCATATTTGATCACTAGGCGATGAAACCCCTGCCCCACATCTTCGAGCATGCACTGCGTTTCGAGATCGACATAGGGCACGTTGGCGATCTTGACGGTCAGCAGGATGATCCGTTCGTGGAGCACCTTGTTGTGTTTCAGGTTGTGAAGCAGCGCGTGCGGCACACCTTCGGGGGTCGATGTCATGAACACCGCAGTCCCGGGAACACGCGCTGCCGATGTTGCCGCTGAGTTTACGAAAACCTTGATCGGCATTGCAGCCTCGCGCATCCGTTCGCGCATCAGCGTTCGCCCGCGAGCCCATGTGGTCAGCAGCGTGAAGATCGCCATTCCCATAATCAGCGGGAAATAGCCGCCATCAGGCACTTTGAGAAGATTGGCGCCGAGGTAGGCCATATCGACGATCGCAAACACTGCGATCAAAGGTGCCGCTTTCCACAATGGCCATTTCCAGAGCGAAATGAGGACGACGGCGATCAGGATGGTGTCGATGAACATCGCGCCGGTCACCGCGATGCCATAAGCGGCGGCAAGGTTGGTCGACGATTTGAAGAACAGCACCAGTGCGAGCACCATCACCATCAGCAGCCAGTTGATCGCGGGGATATAAATCTGGCCATAGGCGCTTTCGCTGGTGTGCTGGATCCGCATCCGCGGCATGAAGCCGAGCTGGATCGCCTGCTGCGTCAGCGAAAATGCTCCCGAAATCACTGCTTGACTGGCAATGATCGTTGCGAGCAGCGCGATGATCACGACGGGCAGCTGCCACCCGTCCGGTGCCATCAGAAAGAATGGATCCTTAATCGTCGCTGCGGCATCTGCGGGCGACAATGACAAAATCATCGCCCCCTGCCCCATGTAGTTGATCATCAGCGCCGGCAGCACGAACCCCATCCAGCCGATCGAAATCGGCTTGCGCCCGAAATGCCCCATATCGGCATAAAGCGCTTCGGCACCTGTGACGGCAAGGACGACAGATCCCAAAGCAACAAAAGCCCGAAACCCATCGACCATGAAGAAATTGAGCGCATTCAACGGGTTAAGGGTTGCAAGAATGATGTCCGGATCCTTGATGAGGTGGATCGAACCCAAAACGGTCAGCGTCGCAAAATAGGTGAGCATGATCGGGCCGAAGAACGCGCCGACCCGCGCTGTGCCGCGCGATTGAATGGCAAATAAAGCAAACAGGATCGCCGACGCAATGACCAGCGTCCACGGCTTGAAGCCTTCATCGACATATTGCAGCCCCTCTGTCGCCGAAAGGACCGACATCGCCGGCGTGATCATCGAATCGCCGTAGAACAACGCCGTGGCAAAAATGCCGAGCATGACAAACGGCACGCTCCATTTGGCACCTTGCGCTTTCGAACTGATCAGCGCGAGCAAGGCAAGGCTCCCGCCTTCGCCCTTGTTATCCGCTCGCATGATCAGCAGCGTGTATTTGATCGTGACGACCATCATCATCGACCAGAACACCAGGCTCAGCACGCCATGAATGTGGACAGGATCGACCTGGATTCCGGGAACGCCGTGATGCGAGGCGAATGTTTCACGAAACGCGTAAATCGGGCTGGTGCCGATGTCGCCGAAGACGATCCCGATAGAGCCAATGATCAGCTTCGATAGCGGCCCTCCAGCATGGGCATGGCTCTGTTCATCATCTTGGACAGCGGCGGCTTCGTTCACCAGACACCTGTCAAGAGTTGCAGGATTTTACGCATCACTTGTTCCCCGCGCCCCCATCACCACGATCAAGGAACCCATTTGCCGTAGCATGAGGCAATACCGCTCGCAATGCTATCCACCGCTTGGCGATGCTTCGGTTCGATCGTATAGCTGCGCGCAACATTATGTCGCATCGCGATGAACACCGCAGGAGGAGCTTTGCATGAAGATCGGCATCCCCAAAGAGATCAAGAACCACGAATATCGTGTGGGCCTTACGCCGCCTTCGGTTGCCGAACTGACGTCGGCAGGGCATGAGGTTTTCGTCGAGGCACTCGCGGGCAACGGCATCGATTTTTCGGATCGCGACTATATGGACGCAGGTGCCAAAATCCTGCCCAATGCGTCAGAAGTCTTTGTTGCAGCCGAGATGATTGTGAAGGTGAAGGAACCCCAGCCAAGCGAAATTGCGATGCTGCGTCCGCATCATGTGCTGTTTACATATCTGCATCTCGCGCCCGATTCCGATCAAGCCAAAGGACTGATGGAAAGCGGCGCCACTTGCATTGCCTATGAAACCGTGACTTCGAGGTCAGGTTCGCTGCCACTCCTCAAACCGATGTCCGAAGTTGCAGGCCGGATGTCGATTCAGGTTGGCGCGCATTATCTTGAAAAGGAACAGGGCGGACGAGGCGTGTTGCTCGGCGGCGTTCCCGGAGTGGCCCCTGCCCGCGTCGCGATCCTTGGTGGCGGTGTTTCAGGCGTCAACGCCGCGCAAATGGCGGTGGGGATGCGTGCCGATGTCACGATCTATGACATTTCGAACGAACGGCTTGCCGAACTCGATATGTTTTTCGGCAGCCAGATCAAGACTGCCTATGCTTCGAAAGCCGCGATCGCTGCGGCGGTTGCCAAAGCGCACCTCGTTATAGGCGCAGTGCTGGTGCCAGGTGCAGCTGCGCCCAAGCTGGTGACGCGTGACATGCTCAAAACGATGAAACGCGGATCGGTGCTGGTCGATATCGCGATCGATCAGGGTGGATGTTTCGAAACGAGCCACGCCACAACGCACGACGACCCAGTGTTCGTCGAAGAAGGCATCATCCATTATTGCGTCGCCAATATGCCCGGCGCGGTCGCGCGGACATCGGCATTCGCACTCAACAACGCGACGCTGCCGTTTGCGATGCGGCTCGCCAATCTGGGCGCAGATGCAGCGATGAATGCCGATCCGCACCTTGCAAACGGGCTGAACGTCAAAGGTGGCAAGATCATGCACCCCGCCGTCGCCGAGGCACTCGGTCTGCCCTGCGGATAATCAAAGATTAACACCGCTGATGCTAAAGCGTCCGAAATGACCCCTTTCGGATCATCCTTGCGCATCGGCCGCTGGCTGGCATTTTGTCTTGCGATGCTGTGTTGGTCATTGCCAGCGACGGCGCAGGAACTGCTGGTCAACCGCAGCTTTGAAA
>JANOQL010000038.1:0-2587 GCA_031414835.1 Sphingomonadales bacterium
GACATGGTTTCCGCCGATGTGGGCATTCATGTGCGGTGTCGTGTCATCGGGGGTCGCGCTTGGCGAACGCTGGCCGGTGCTGATCGCGGGCGTCATCCTTGCAGGGCCGCTGGTGTGCGGGACGAGTCAGGCGGTCAACGATTGGTATGACCGGCATGTCGATGCGATCAATGAGCCGGGGCGGCCAATCCCATCGGGCCGGATTGCCGGGCGCTGGGGTCTCAATATCGCGATCTTCGGTTCGTTTTTATCGCTGATCTTTGCCGCGCTGATCGGGCCATGGGTGTTTGCGCCGACAATCCTCGGGCTGTTCCTTGCATGGGCGTATAGCGCGCCACCGCTGCGGCTGAAAATGAGCGGCTGGTGGGGGCCGGGGGCTGTTGCCTTGTCATACGAAGGGCTGACGTGGTTTACTGGCGCAGCTGTCATGATCGGCGGCCTGCCCGATGCCAGGATCATCATTCTCGCGTTGCTCTATAGTGCAGGCGCGCACGGCATCATGACATTGAACGATTTCAAGGCCGTCGATGGTGACAGGCAGATGGGCATCCGGTCGTTGCCGGTCACGCTCGGCATCAGGCGTGCGGCGGTGCTGGCGTGCGTGGTGATGGCGGTGCCGCAGGTTGTAGTTGCTGCGCTGTTGTGGAGTTGGGGACTGCCGATTACCGCAGCGATCGTCGCGGGCGTGCTGGCGGTCCAGTGCGGCTTGATGAGCCGCCTGATTGGCGATCCGCGTGGGAAGGCGCCATGGTATGGAGCGACCGGCGTGACGCTATATGTGCTTGGGATGCTGGCATCCGCGATTGGCGTCGGAGGGACGCTATGACGGGGCATCTGGGATGGGGCGGCATCATTCGGCTGGGGCTGGTGCAAAGCAGTCTTGGCGCGATCGTGATGCTGGCAACGTCGTTGCTAAACCGCGTGATGGTGGTCGAATTTGCGCTCCCTGCTTTGATCCCTGCAGCCTTGGTTGCCTGGCATTACGCCGTCCAATTGTCGCGCCCGCGCTGGGGGCATGGATCGGATCGCGGCAACCGGCGGACGCCGTGGATCATCGGCGGGATGGGCGTGCTCGCGATGGGCGCCATCCTCGCGACCGATGCCGCGGTGATGATCGCGAGCCAACCGGTTGCAGGAATGCTGCTTGCTGTGCTGGCCTATTCGATGATCGGCGCAGGTGTCGGCGCGTCGGGCACATCGCTGCTTGCTCTTCTGGCGACGCGCACCAAGAGCGAGCGTCGCCCGGCAGCGGCCGCGACGACATGGATCATGATGGTCATGGGCATCGTCGCTGCGGCAGGCATCACTGGCCAGTTGATCGATCCATTTTCGCCCGCGCGCCTCGCGATGGTCGCAAGCGGCGTCGCGCTGGTCGCGTTCGTCGTGACGCTGTTCGCCGTGCGCGGTGTTGAGGGGGCTTCGGTCGTTCAGCCAGTGGCGGCGCCAGCCAGCAACGCGCCGTTCGGCGTGGCGATCAGGGCGATCTGGAATGACCCCGCAGCGCGGCATTTTTCGATTTTCGTCTTCGTTTCGATGTTCGCCTATTCGACGCAGGACATGATCCTTGAACCGATGGCGGGGCTGGTGTTCGGTTACACCCCGGGACAATCGACCAGCCTTGCCGGCGTCCAGCATATGGGCGTGTTGCTCGGGATGATCCTTGTCGGCGTGGGCGGTGGCGCGTTCAGGAAACGCAGCGGGCTGGCGATGCGGCCGTGGATCGTAGGTGGATGTGTCGGATCGGCAATCGCGTTGGCAGGATTATCGACAGGCGTGATGGCAGGGCAGGGCTGGCCTTTGGGTGCGACGGTGTTCGGATTGGGGTTTGCCAATGGCGTGTTCGCCGTTGCCGCGATTGCTTCGATGATGGATCTGGCAGGCGCCGATGGCGGCGGCAGCGAAGGCATCCGCATGGGTCTGTGGGGCGCATCGCAAGCCATCGCGTTCGGGCTCGGCGGGTTCAGCGGCGCGGCAGGGCTCGATGCCTTGCGCAACCTGTTGGGATCGACGCCGATGGCTTTTGTGACTGTGTTCGCGGTTGAGGCGGGGCTGTTTCTGATCGCCGCCGGCCTTGCAACAGGCGTCGGCAAACAACGCGCGGGCAGCGCAACTTCGGAACGAATGGGAGCAACTGCATGAGCCGTGAACCGCTTTATGATGCCGTCATTGTCGGTGGCGGTCCCGCAGGGGCAACCGCAGCCACCGATCTTGCAAAGGCGGGGCGCTTTGTCCTGCTGCTCGACAAAGCAGGGCGGATCAAGCCGTGCGGCGGCGCGATCCCGCCGCGGCTGATTGCCGATTTTGCCATCCCCGATCATCTGCTTGTGGCAAAGGCAACGTCGGCGCGGATGATCAGCCCTGCGAACCGGACAGTCGAAATGCCCGTTGGCCAGAACGGCTTTGTCGGTATGGTCGATCGCGACGCCTATGACGAATGGCTTCGCGAACGTGCCGCGCTGTGCGGCGCCGAACGCGCGACGGGCAAGTTTCAGCGGATCGAGCGCGACGAAAGCGGGATCGCTACGGTTCACTATGATGGCCCCGACGGCGCTGCCACGGTGCGGACGCGCATGGTGATCGGGGCCGA
>JANOQL010000039.1:0-1846 GCA_031414835.1 Sphingomonadales bacterium
CTGACGCTGCGCGCCTTTCCCTCTCCCCTGAAGGGGAAAGGGGTTAAGCGTCTGAGGCACATCGCCAATCGTCGCGACATTGGCGGTGACATCCTCACCCACGGCACCATCGCCACGCGTCGCGGCCAGCACCAGCTGCCCCTTCTCATAGCGCAACGAACAAGACAGGCCGTCGATCTTGGGCTCGGCAGTCAGCACCACCACCGCATCGTCCGGCAGCGCCAGAAACCGCCGCACCCGCGCGACAAAATCGACCACATCCTCATCGGCAAACGCGTTATCGAGGCTGAGCATCGGCTTTGCATGGGCAACCTTTGACAAGGGTGACGCCGCCACTGCCGCCCCTACTTGCCGCGAAGGGCCATCCTCACGCACCAGATGCGGAAGCTCGGCCTCAAGCGCCGCGTTCTCACGCATCAGCGCATCAAATTCGGCATCCGAAATCTCGGGCGCGTCATCGGCATGATACAGCTGGTTGTGCCGCGCAA
This sequence comes from Sphingomonadales bacterium, assembly GCA_031414835.1. GTDB lineage: Bacteria > Pseudomonadota > Alphaproteobacteria > Sphingomonadales > Sphingomonadaceae > Aquisediminimonas. The sequence continues at coordinate 489 of JANOQL010000039.1, forward strand.
TTTCAGCGGCGAGGAATGCGAGCCGGTCGGCGGGGTCTTCAGTCATCGCGTTTTGCCATTTCGCGCACGGCGTCGTCATATGCCGTCTCGCCGTCACGTTCGCCAACCGATAAAACGAGCAAGACCACACGCTCCTCAATCACAGTGTAGATCAAGCGGATCCCCGCCTTCCGCAGCTTGATTTTATAGCCATTGCGGACATCACGAACCCGCGCCGAAGGGACATGCGGGGTTTCCAATCGCTCGGCGAGTTTGCGCTGCAGTTGCGACTTGATCGCGTGATCCAAGCCGCGCCATTGCTTGCGGGCCTTGGCGACGAACTCAAGCGTATATACGGTCAATCGAGTAATTCATCCAGCGAAACGGCAATCGGAATTTCTTCGCCTCGTTCAATGCGGTCAAGAGCTTCCTGTGCTTCCTCCGCAAGTCGCCGGTCCGCGACCAAATCGCAGAGATGTTCCCACACCTCGGGTGAAATTACGTAAGCCACGGGTCGATTGCGATTGAGGATCGCGACCTGCCGCATCTGTGCCTCTGCGATAACCGCAGCCGGATTGCTTTTGAAGCCACTAATGCTGACACAGGCTTCGGCAAGCACTTCTTCAATCAGCGGATGTTTCAGTGGTGCGTTCATGACCTGAAATTGACCCCTTCATCTGGTCATGTCAAGCCGCGATCAACCGCCCCGCCTGCGCACGTGCCTCGTCGGTCACATCGGCACCTGATAGCATCCGGGCGATTTCCTCGCGCCTTGCCGCCTCGTCGAGTTCGGAAACGCTGGTGCGCGTGACTGTTCCCACTGACGATTTGGCGATCAGGAAATGCGTGTCCCCCCGCGCGGCAACTTGGGGGCTGTGCGTGACGACCAGCAGCTGCGCACTATCGGCAAGTCTGGCCAGCCGTTCACCGATTGCACTCGCCACCGCGCCGCCGACGCCGCGGTCGATTTCGTCGAAGATCATCGTTGCCGCCCCGCCCGATTGCGCCAGCGCCACTTTCAACGCGAGGATGAAGCGTGAAAGTTCGCCGCCGCTGGCGATCTTGGTGAGTGGCGCAAACGGCGCGCCGGGGTTGGTCGCGATTTCGAATTCGACGCGATCCTGCCCCGATGGCCCCCAAGCGCTTTCGTCTAGCGATTGCACCACCGTCCTGAACAATGCCGCTTCGAGCCGCAACGGGGCCAGTTCGTTGGCGACCGCCTTATCGAGCCGAATCGCCGCCTCGGTGCGTTGCGCACTGAGCCGGGCGGCGGCATCGACATAGGCCCGGTGCGCGGCTTTCGCCTCGGCTTCCAGCTTCGCCAACCCCTCGCTGCCGGCCTCGATAGCATCGAGTTTGGCGGCCAATGTATCGGCAAA
>JANOQL010000040.1:0-5140 GCA_031414835.1 Sphingomonadales bacterium
CCGGGGCTGCTGGGTGTCGTGGCGGCGGTCGTCCTGGCGCTGATTGCGATCATCGCGGGTATCATTGCGCTGGTCCGCAAACCGGTGGGGCTACGCCGTCACGCAGCGATCGGGCTGATCGCCACGCTGCCGCTTATCGCAGTCGCAGGCTGGGCGATCGGCCGGATGACAAGCCACCCCCGTTTGCATGAAGTATCGACCGACCTTGCCAGCGTGCCTGCATTCCAGACGCTTAAGGTGCGGCCAGACCGGTTCCTGGGGCTCGACGGTGGCGAGGCCGAGTGGCGGTCGATCCATGCCGCAGCCTATGCCGATATTGCGCCAGTGCGGCTGCCGATCCCGCCTGCCGAGGCGATGAGCCGCGTCAAGACGCTCGTCGCAGAACGCGGCTGGACGGTCGCTGCCGAACGCCCCGACGCCATCGAAGCGACAGAAGCCAACTCACCCTTCAAGTTCAATGACGACATCATCATCCGCGTCACGCCCGACGGCACCGGCAGCCGGATCGACATGCGCTCGATCAGCCGCGTCGGCATCGGCGATCTCGGCTTCAACGTCGATCGCGTGCGGGCATTTCTGGCTGATGTGAAGCGTTAGACCAGCGTATCGCGCATGGCGTCTTCGAACGGTGCGATGTCCTTGCCGGTCTTCATCTTCTGGACCAGATCGGGATTGGCGATGAAGGCGCGGCCCCAGGTGACGAGATCGAGCGTGCCGTCTGACACTTCGGTTTCGGCCTGTTCCTGCGTCAGCGATGCGCCGCCGATGATGACCCCGTCCCAATAGGGCCTGATCTTGTGGACCATGCGCTGCGCGGTTTCATAATAGTTCGAATTGGCGCAGCTCACGTCGAGCACCTGCAATCCGCGCTGTTGCAACGCCGGGATCAAATACGCGATCATTTCATCGAGCTCTGGCCATTCGTAAATCCCGCCCATGGCGCGCGAGGGTGAAATCCGCGCGATAACCCGGTTGGCAGGGGCGACCGCCAGCACGCGCTCGACGAGTTCGAGCGTGAAGCGGCAGCGATTCTCTACCGACCCGCCATAAGCATCGGTCCGGTCATTCACCCGCGAGTCGAGAAACTGATCGGCGAGATAGCCATGCCCTGTATGGAGTTCGACCGCATCGAAACCGGCGCCCAGCGCACGCTCTGCGGCATCGGCAAAATAGCCATAGACCGTTGGCATTTCGTCAATTTCAAGCGCGCGCGGATCGCCATAGGGCTTGCCGTTCTGGCGGTTCATTCCGGCGGCGGCCACATTGGTTGAGCTGACCGGCGCATCGCCTGTATAATCCGAATGCGAAATCCGCCCGCAATGCCAAAGCTGGCAGGCAATCGCACCGCCTGCGGAATGAACCGCATCGACCACCGGACGCCATGCCTGCGCATGGCCTTCGGTCGCGATATAGGGCGCGTTGTTCCAGCCATCGCCCGATTTGTGGATCAGCGTGCCTTCGGTCAGGATCAGGCCTGCTCCGCCCTTTGCCCGCTTGGCATAATAATCGCGCATCGCTTCTGTGGCGCGGTGTTCTCCATCGGCAAAGCCACGGCTCATCGCCGACATGACCGTGCGGTTGCGCAGCGGAATGAATTTGCCCGAATCGAGCGGATCGAAAAGCGAAGTCATGGGTCAGGCGTCCAGTCTGTATTGATTGAAAAAGGGATGGCGAAGATAAGCGTGAAGCGTGCTGCGCCAGTCGCGCTGCAGATTGAGGCGATCCTCGGTCAGCCGCGTGCAGGCGAGAACCGCCACATCGGGCCGGCGACCCAATTCGGATTGCGCGACCTTAGACGCATCGACCGTGTTGATCGCAAACCTGTCCTGCCAGCCCAGCGCTTGCACGATTTCATGTGCGAGTTCGGCAAAGCTCGCCTGGCCAAGCGCTGCCATCTGGTAATGGCCCGATTTCCCGGCGAGCAGCAATTGCAGCGTGTTTTCAGCAAGATCGCGCGTCCATGTTGGCTGCCACACACGGTCGCCCACATCGAACTGTGTCTGCCCACCCAGCATCGCCTTGTGCATGACAGGGATGATCCGGCCGACGAAATTCTTGTCGGCCGCTTCACCGCCAAAAAATCCGGCCATCCGGATGATCAGCGGATCGACAATCGCATCGAGAATCAGCCGTTCGGCTTCATATTTGAGGGTGCCGTAAAGCGACAGCGGCCGTGGCGTTTCGGCTTCGGCAATCGGCACCGTGGCGCCATCATAGACGAGGAAGCTCTGCGGATAGATCAACCGCGCGCCTGCCGCCTTGGCCAGCATCAAGACGTTGCTCGTTCCATCGACGATCGTCGCGCGCGCGCTTTCGGGATCGCGCGCACAGCCTTCGACATCGACCGTTGCCGCACAGTGGATGATCCATCCACCAGCCACGCGATCTTTCCATGCCATCACCGCATCGGCATCGCGGACGTCCAGGGTGTCGCGGCCGGGCGCGCGGATGGTCAGCGATGGAAGCGTTGCGCCTGCATCGGCAAGCGCGCTGCCCAACATACCCTTCCCACCGGTCACAAGAACTGGAATCACGCAAACCTCCGTGCAAGAGCACGCCCGGTAACTGTGGGTCGGTAGGTTGGCAAGGCTGCGGCCCACTGGACAGGTTGGTTGGGCTAGCCGGATAATGGTCCTGCCGCTAAGGCGCGGGCCATGCCAGAAACTCCCAATGCGATTACGCCCGAAATCGTCGCCCAGCATGGGCTGTCCCCTGAAGAATATGAGCGCGTCCTCCACGCGATGGGGCGTGAGCCGAACCTGACCGAGCTTGGCATTTTCTCGGTGATGTGGTCCGAACATTGCAGCTATAAATCGTCGCGCATTCACCTCAAGAAACTGCCGACCGAGGCACCATGGGTGATCTGCGGGCCCGGCGAAAACGCTGGCGTGATCGATATTGGCGACGGTCAGGCGGCGATCTTCAAGATGGAATCGCACAACCACCCTTCGTATATCGAGCCGTATCAGGGGGCCGCGACTGGCGTTGGCGGCATCCTGCGCGATGTGTTCACGATGGGCGCGCGGCCGATTGCCAATTTGAACGCACTGCGCTTCGGATCGCCCGATCATCCCCGGATGAAGCACCTCATCAGCGGCGTGGTGCGCGGTATTGGCGGCTACGGCAATTGTGTCGGCGTGCCGACGGTTGGCGGCGAGGTCAATTTCCACCCGGCGTATGATGGCAATATCCTCGTCAATGCGATGACGGTGGGGATCGCCGATCAGGACAAGATTTTCTATTCGGCAGCGTCGGGGATCGGCAACAGCATCGTCTATGTGGGTTCCAAGACAGGGCGCGACGGCATCCATGGCGCGACAATGGCGAGCGCCGATTTTGGCGAAGATGCCGAGGAGAAACGCCCGACAGTGCAAGTCGGCGATCCCTTTACCGAAAAGCTGCTGATCGAGGCGTGCCTCGAACTGATGGCGACCGACGCGATTGTCGCGATCCAAGATATGGGGGCGGCGGGCCTCACCTCATCAAGTGTCGAAATGGCGAGCAAGGGCGGATGCGGCATCCGGCTCAACATGAACGCGGTGCCGCAACGCGAGACCGGCATGACGCCGTATGAAATGATGCTATCCGAAAGCCAGGAACGGATGCTGATGGTCTTGAAGCCCGGTCGTGAGGCCGAGGCTGAGGCGATCTTCCACAAATGGGAATTGGATTTCGCAGTGATCGGCGAAGTCACTGATACGGGCCATATGGTGCTCGACTGGAATGGCGAAGTCGTGGCCGATATTCCGCTGGCACCGCTAGCCGACGACGCGCCGCTTTATGACCGACCGGCGATGAGCCGCGAGGAGTATAAGGCGTGGGCGCAGGTCAAGCCGCTTGGTGACATCCCCGAAAGCACCGACATTGCGGCCGATCTGCTCACGCTGATGGCGAGCCCCGACATCGCGTCGCGGCGGTGGATCTGGGAACAATACGACCAGAAGGTGGGCGGCGACACGTTCCAGCCGCCGGGCGGCGACGCTGCGGTGGTGCGCATCCACGGCCCAAATCCTCACGAAAATTTCAAGGCGCTCGCGATCACCACCGATTGCACCCCGCGCTATTGCTATGCCGACCCCTATGAAGGCGGCAAGCAGGCGGTCGCCGAGACTTATCGTAACATCTGTGCAGTGGGCGCAAAGCCGTTGGCGATCACCAACTGCCTGAACTTCGCCAACCCGCAACGTCCCGAAATTATGGCGCAGATCGTCGGCTGCCTCGAAGGCATGGCCGACGCCTGCCGCGCGCTCGATTACCCGATCGTGTCGGGCAATGTGTCGCTCTACAATGAAAGCAAGGCCACCGGCGGCGGCAGCGCAATTTTGCCGACGCCCGCCATCGGCGGCGTGGGTGTGCTCGAAGATGTGAACAAGATGGCGACGATCGGGTTTAAGGGGGAGGGACAGCGGGTTTACGTGATAAGCGGCGGGGACCCAAGCCTAGGACAGACACTGTGGTTGCGCGAGGTCCAGGGCCGTGAAGGGGGATCGCCACCCAGCGTTGATTTGGCGGCTGAAAAAAGAGCAGGAGAGTTCATACAACAAGCGGTCGTGCGCCAAATCGTCAGCGCAGTGCACGATGTTTCAGATGGTGGCATTCTAATAGCATTGGCAGAAATGTGTCTGGCAGGAAATGTCGGTGCGATACTCGACGACAGCTATGAACATTCGACCGCGTGGCTCTTTGGCGAACCGCAGGCAACTTATATTGTCAGCCTGCCCGAATCCAGTTTCGATTATTTTATCAACTTGGCAGACAGCAAGGGCATCGAAGTCTTGCCGCTTGGTGTGACTGGCGGCACATCGCTTACATGCGGTGATTCATTTGGACAGAATTTTGAGGTCCCCCTCACCGACCTCCGCGCGGCACACGAAAGCTTCTTCAAAAACTGGATGGAAGCCTAGCCCTGCATTGACATCAGCATCATTTGATGCGATTTTTGATGCTATGAGAACAACGATAACCCTTGAAGATGAATTGATTGAAGACCTTCGGGAGTCGACCGGAATCAAGGAAACAAGCGCGCTTGTCCGGCAGGCTCTGATCGAAATGCGCCAGCGCGAGGCAGGCCGTCGGTTGGCTGCACTTGGTGGTTCCATGCCAAATTTGACGGCGCCACCACGCCGACGGCCGCCACGGT
>JANOQL010000041.1:0-2941 GCA_031414835.1 Sphingomonadales bacterium
TCACCGCCAATGTGCCGCCGCCCGGAATGCGCGCGATGGCAAGCCGCGTTGGCGAGGCGCTGCCGATCGGCAATGAAGGCTGTGGCACTGTCGTTGCGGCTGGCGCATCGCCACAGGCGCAGGCGTTGATGGGGAAGACGGTCGCGGTGCTTGGCGGGTCGATCTACGCTGAATATCGCACGCTGCCCGCCGCGATGTGCATGGAATTGCCCGATGGCACCGATCCCAAGGATGGCGCATCGTGCTTCGTCAATCCGCTGACCGCGTTGGGCTTCACCGAAACGATGAAGGCCGAAGGCTATGCCGGGATCATCCATGCTGCCGCCGCGTCGAACCTCGGCCAGATGCTGGTGCGGATTTGCAAAGCCGATGGCATTCCGCTGATCAACATCGTGCGCAATCAGGCGCAAGTCGATCTGCTCAAGGGCATCGGGGCTGAACACGTCCTCGATTCATCAGCTGAGAATTTCGTCAATGATCTGACTGACAAGATTGAGGCGACGGGCATTTTCCTAGGCTTCGATCCGATTGGTGGCGGAAAGCTGTCAAGCCAGATTCTGGGCGCGATGGAGGCTGCTGCTGTCCGGCGAATGACTGAGTATTCGCGCTATGGTTCGGACCAGATGAAGCAGGTCTATATCTATGGCGGGCTCGATATGGGGCCAACGACGCTCAACCGCAGTTTCGGGCTGACATGGAGCCTGAGCGGTTGGCTGCTGACGCCGTTCATGGCGAAGGCGGGCGGCGAAGTGGTAGGCCGGATGCGCAAGCGCGTCGCCGATGAACTGACGACGACCTTCAAAAGCCATTACAGCCATGAAGTCTCGCTCCACGATGCGCTTAGGCTCGACACCATTCATGCGTACAACGCCAAGCGGACAGGCGAGAAATATCTGATCCGGCCCTGATTTCATGGCGGACGCGGTAATCATCGTCGAAGCGCGCGGGCCGATTGAGATCATCACACTCAACCGGCCCGGGGCGTTGAACGCTCTCAACCCCGAATTGGTCGACGCGTTGAGCGGCTATTTCGATGCGTTGCACAAACGGACCGACGTTCGCGTTGTGATTCTGCGCGGGGCAGGGCGGGCGTTCTGCGCTGGCCTCGACATCATGGCTGAGGCCAGTGCGTCGGATGAAACGCCGGTGCTGCGCGGATATGAAACGCAGACCGCGATTGGCGACATCTACCGAAAGATGCGCAGCTGCCCGCAGCCGATCATTGCGTTGGGGCATGGTGCGGCGTGCGGGGGCGGTTTCTCGCTGATGCTGGCAGCGGATGTGCGTTACGGCGCGCCGTCGCTGCGGATGAACGCGGCGTATATCCGGATCGGGCTGGGCGGATGCGACATGGCGTCGAGCTATTTCCTCCCACGGCTTGTGGGGGCAGCGCTTGCGTCTGAGTTGATCCTGACCGGGCGGTTCATCGAGGCCCCGCGCGCGCTGCAATACGGGTTGATCAGCGAGATCGTCGCGGAAGATGCGCTGCTCGAACGCGGGCTGGCGCTCGCGGATGAAATGCTGAGCACCACGCCCTGGGGGCTGCGGCTGTCGAAACAGGCACTCAACCTCAACATCGACGCGCCGAGCCTCGAACACGCAATGGCGATCGAGGACCGGCAGCAGGTAATCCTCGCGCAAACGGCCGATTTCCGCGAAGCAATGGGCGCATTCCTTGAAAAGCGCGCGCCTGAATATCGTGGGCGTTAGGCCTCGCAATCGTCACGGAACCACGCTAGCCGCTCGCAGATGACAGACCGTATCCTGCCGACTGAAGGCATCGTCAATTTCCGCGATTATGGCGGCTATGCAACGTCCGGTGGCGGGCGTGTCCGCACCGGTGTGCTCTGGCGATCGGCGCAGCACATGCTGGCGACACCCGACGATCTTGACGCGGTGCATGGCCTCGGGCTGACGACGATCATCGATCTGCGCGGCGATAGCGAACGTGCGGACTATCCGTGCCTTCGCCATTCCGAGTTTAGCGCGCGGGTTCTGCATTCGGAGGGCGATACGGCGGGCGATCTTAAGGTGGCGCCACATGAAGCCGCTGCCGATGGCGTTGCGACGGTTGCTGAAGCGCATGCGGCGATGACCGAACTGTATCGCGGGCTGCCGTTTCGTCCGGCGCTCATTGGCGCATTCCGGCATTATTTCGCGGCATTGGGGGAAGGGCCGACCCTGCTTCACTGCGTCGCGGGCAAGGATCGGACCGGTGTGGCGGCGGCTTTGCTTCACGACCTGCTCGGCGTGCATCCCGATGATGCAATGGCCGATTACATGCTGACCAACACCGCGGCCCGAATCGAGGAGCGATTTCCAGCATCGCTTGTGCACATGCGTGACCGCTATGGCGATACGATGGATGACGAGGCCTCGCGGTTGCTGATGTCGGTCGATCCGGCATGGCTCGATGCGGCGTTTGCCGCGATCCGCGAGCGGCATGGCTCGGTTGAGGCCTATGTGACCGATGTGCTGGGGGTGACAGCGGTGCGGCGGGGTGAGATTATCGAGGCATTGGTGGCGTAGTTACCCCTCCGACCCGCTGCGCGGGCCACCTCCCCTTTGAAAAGGAGAGGATTTTTGCAACCCACAATCCTCCCCTTCTCGAAGGGGCGGTGGCATTGCGTAGCAATGACGGAGGGGTTTTCTCCCGCACCGCAGCAATCGATCGTTGACACTCTCAAGCCGCCATCCTAACGCGCCGGTGCCTTGGCGGGGACGCCCGGCGTCATGGCGGTTTCCTTTGAGGAGAATACGCATGGCATCGGAAGACCCCGCGCAGGACGGCGCAAGCCCCAAAGACCCTCGGCTCGATTCGTTAGACATGCAGCTGAACACGGTCCGGAAGGCTGAACAGGTCCGTTCAGGCAGCAAGAAAGATGGTCCCGCCAAAGGAATGCGGCAGGGCAATCGCGTGCTGACCGAACTGATTGCCGGC
>JANOQL010000042.1:0-1852 GCA_031414835.1 Sphingomonadales bacterium
GACCATTTCCTTGTCGCCATGAACGACCTGGAAAATGCCTTCGGGCATTCCGGCCTCTAGGAAGAGTTCGGCCAGCCGGTTGGGCAGGCTCGGATCGCGTTCGGAGGGTTTCAAAATGAACGCATTGCCGACGCTGGTGCACACCGCCCCCATCCACAGCGGGATCATCGCCGGGAAATTGAACGGCGTGATGCCGACGCCGATGCCCAGCGGCTGGCGCATCGAATAGACATCGATCCCCGGCCCTGCCCCTTGAGTGTATTCGCCCTTGAGCAGATGCGGGATGCCGCAACAGAATTCGACGACCTCGAGCCCGCGCTGAATATCGCCGCGCGAATCGGCGATCACCTTGCCGTGTTCGGATGACAGCATGTGTGCGAGTTCATCGAGATGCGCCTCGGCCAGCGCCTTGAAATTGAACATGACGCGCGCGCGGCGTTGTGGGTTGGTTGCTGCCCAGGCGGGTTGTGCGGCCTGTGCTGCTGCCACCGCCTTGTCGAGAACAGTAGCATCGCCAAGCGCCAACCGTGCCTGCACGATGCCGTTGTTGGGGTCCATCACATCGCCGAAGCGTGGTGAAGCTGGTGCGCCGCCCGAAATGACGTGATCAATCTGCCGCATAACGTGTCTCCTGATGACCAAGGGCGATGGCGCGATGGCGCGCGAATGGCAAGCTGGTGAAAACGAGGAGCGACCATTGTTATTGCAGCGCTGGTGCATGTTCTGCGCCCCCGCACAGCAATGACGCGCTCAATCGGATGAAAGCGCTCGGCGTAAATGCAGGAGGCGCGTTCAGGAGAGTTCCGGGGACACAGTACTGGGTTCGACCCATGTCGAATTGTCCTAGACGCGTGCAGAAACCATTTTCCTAGACGGATCGGACTGTGCCAATCGCCGCGCATGACACATGATCGATCCCAGGATGACACCCGCTTCCGCCTCGCGACCCGTGCGCGCCGAGGGTTTGGTGGCGTGGCGGCTGGACACGGTTCGTCGCTACAGAGGCGCGCTTTGACGCAGTTTCGCGCAGACGATGGCTCAACTTAGTCCAATGGGTCGGGGGTCGATGGCGCATCAAAGGCCTGTAGTCTGGCATGACAGGGAGCGGCTGTGGCGGCGTCGCGGCAAAGCCGCGCCGTCGATCCTCGCAAAGCGAGGTCGGCCGAGCGCATTTTGTGGATTGCGTAGCTTCGCTACGCTGACCCAAAACGCGCTGGAGCGGGCGAAGGGATTCGAACCCTCGACCCCGACCTTGGCAAGGTCGTGCTCTACCCCTGAGCTACGCCCGCTCTGGCGTCTGGTCGCGCGGAATGGTCCGGGCGATCGGGTGAGGCGGCGCACTAGCAATGCGTGCGCGCCAAAGCAAGCCGGGATTTGGGGCTTCACATTCGGTGTCTTGCGCCCCACATTATGCGAAGACAACGGAGGCACAAGTGGCGACATTGGGAATGAGTGCGGGCGAACGCGAAGCGGTCGAGACGTTCCGGCGCGACGTGATCGAACCGTCGATGTCCGCGCTCGTCATCCTCGATTTCTGGGCCGAATGGTGCGGGCCGTGCAAGCAGCTGACCCCGGTGCTCGAAAAGGTCGCGGCCGATTATGCGGCCAAGGGCGTGATGCTCGCCAAGGTCAACGTCGATGAAAACAAGACTGTTGCGGCGCAATTCCGTGTGCAATCGATCCCGACGGTCTATGCGGTATTCCAGGGGCAACTTGTTGCGGATCTGACGCAATATCGCACCGAAGCGCAGATCACCAAGGTTCTCGATCAGTTGCTTAAGCAATTGCCGATCAAGGGAGAGGAACAGGCGCTCGAAGCCGAAATCGAGCCACTGATTGCGATGGGTGAGGA
>JANOQL010000043.1:0-10058 GCA_031414835.1 Sphingomonadales bacterium
CGTGTCTCAAAACCTTAAAAAACCGTTGCCATTTTGCAACGCACAATGATTGAATCTGCACCGCGCCGGAATCCCGTTGGCACTGTCACATACTTGTCATAATCGGCCATCAGAGGGGCAGGCAGAAAGCAGAGTCGCACGACTCGCGCTGCCAGCATTTGAATTTTGCCGACACATCTGTCCAGACAAGGGGTCCAGTTTCGATGAGACATGCTTTTTATGCCGGTGCCGCGATTGCCGCACTGATCGCGCCGGTTGCGAGCCACGCGCAGGAAACCACCGCATCGATCCGTGGCACAGTGACGTCGGGTGGCGCGCCGGTCGCAGGTGCTGCGATCGAAGTCCTCCATGTGCCGACAGGTTCGCGCACCACGACAACCACCGATGGCAATGGCGGTTTCAATGCCAGCGGCGTTCGCGCAGGCGGGCCGTTTACCGTCAGCGTCAATGGCGATGAATATCAGGTCACAGACATTTTCACCAACGCGTCCGAATCATTCACATTGCCGATCGAGCTTGCAGGCGGCGAAACGCCGGGTGAAATCATTGTGACGGCATCGCGGCTGGCGGGCGCAGGCGTCGCCTCGCAAGGGCCTGCTACCGTGCTCAATGCCGAACAGATTGCGACTGTCGCGTCTGTGAACCGCGACATCCGCGATCTTTCGCGCCGCGATCCGTTTGCGCGGCTCGATGATTCACCCTCGGGCGGCCGGTCGATCAGCTTTGCCGGGCAGAACCCGCGTTACAACCGCTTCTCGGTCGATGGCGTGCCGATCACCGACAATTTCGGTTTGAACCAGGATGGCCTCCCCAGCCGTCGCTCGCCGATCCCGTTCGATGCCATCGGCCAGTTCCAGGCCAAGGTTGCCCCGTATGACGTGCGCGACGGCAATTTCCAGGGCGGGTCGGTCAACATCATCCTGAAATCAGGCACCAATGAGTTTCAGGGCACTGGCTTTTATGCCTATTCGGATGCCGGGCTGACCGGCAAGAAAACCAAGGCTGGCCCCGGCGTGCCAACGGGGCGGATTGCGATCCCCGATTTCAAATATCAGAATTATGGCGCGCAGATTTCGGGCCCGATCATTCAGGACAAGCTGTTCTTCATGGTCGCTGCCGAGCGCGTCCGTTCGCCCTTGCCGATCCAGGAAGGGCCGAGCGACAACAATGCCGGGATTGCGATTTCGACTTTGACGCAAGCGCAGGTCGATCAGGTTTCGTCAATCGCGCAGAGCCGTTATGGCTATGATACCGGCGGCAATCTGGCCAATACGGCTGACAAGGACGATCGCCTCGTCGCACGCATCGATGCCAACCTCGCCGATACACAGCGACTGTCGTTGACCTACACCTACGCCAAGGATGAGATCAATCTGATCCAGAACACCTTTACGACAGGCACACAGGGGCTGGGTCTGGCGTCGAACGCCTATGTGCAGGGCAACAAGCTGCAAACCGGCGTTGCCCAGTTGAACAGCGACTGGTCGGATGATTTCTCGACCGAAGTTCGCGGGTTCTACAAGGATTACAAGCGCATTCAGGATCCGGTGCTGGGCCGCGGCTTTGCCCAGTTCATCGTCTGCACTGCGCCCACTTCGGATCGCAGCACCGGCGTCGGCACCGCGAACGATCTGGCGACCAACTGCCCGACGACGTTCGGCAGCGTTGCGTTCGGCCCCGATGCCTCGCGCCAGACCAACGCACTGACGTCACGAACCTACGGCGGGCTCGTCCAGACCCGGCTTAACCGCAACGACCATGATTTGAGGATGTTCTTCGACTTCCAGGACACCAAGGTGTTCAACTCGTTCCTTCAGCGGTCAGCTGGCGATTATTATTTCGATTCGCTCGCCGATTTCCAGGCGGGCAATGCGCAGCGTTTCCGTTATGGCAATGCCACGCCGTCGCTGGTGCCTGAAGATGCCGCAGCCGGTTTCCGGTATCAGGCCTATACCTTCGGCATTCAGGATACATGGCGCGTCAATGACATGCTGACGTTTTCCTATGGAGCCCGCTACGATCTTTACGGCGGCAACAGCCGGGCGGTGCTCAACCCCAGTTATCTTGCGCGTTATGGCTTTAACAACAATGATTTCATCAGCGGCAAGGATCTGTTCCAGCCGCGTTTCGGGCTTGAGTTCAAGCCGACCAAGCGGTTGTCGATCCGTGGCGGTCTGGGCATTTTCGGCGGCGGCACGCCCGACGTCTATGTCTCGAACAGCTTTTCGAACACAGGTGTGCTGACCAACGCGATCGACATCCGGCAGAATAACAACAGCACAACCTTTACGGGCACAACGACTGCAAACGGCCAGGCAATCCTGACCAACGTCAATGGCGCGACGATCCCGGCGGCGGCGAACACCGTGCTGAACAGCGTGGCGCTATCGACCACAGCTCCTACCGCATCGCTGGCGCAGAATTTCGAAATCCCGTCGCAATGGCGCGGCACATTGTCGTTCGATTACGATGCCGATCTCGGCCCGCTCGGCGAAGGATGGGAACTCGGCGCCGACGCGTTTTACTCGACGGTGCGCCAGCAGGTGGCGTTCACCGATCTGCGCGTAACCCCGGGCACGCTGCTGACACCCGATGGCCGCGCTCGTTATGTTTCGCGTTCGACCTTTGCCGATACCAATTCGGATATCCTGCTCACCAATTCGTCGCTTGGCCGTTCGTATGTCGGCGTGTTGCGGATCCGCAAGAATTTCGATTTCGGGCTCAACGCCGGCGCCAGCTACACCTATCAGGACATCAAGGACGCAAACCCGGCCACTTCGTCGGTTGCCTTGTCAAACTATGGCGCGGGCGTGGCGCTCGATGCCAACAGCCAGGCTTATGGTGTCGCCAATGACGAAGTGCGTCATGCGTTCAAATATGATGTGCGGTTCCAGCGCGAGTTTTTCGGCGATTACAAGACGACGCTTGCGCTGTTCGGCGAAACCCGGATCGGGCGGCCCTACAGCTTCACCTTCCGCGATACCGGCACGCGCTCTTCGGTGTTCGGCACGGTAGGCGCAGGCACGCGCTATCTGCTCTATGTGCCGACCGGGCTGACCGATCCGCTCGTTTCGTTCGCCAATGCGACCGATGCCGGATTGTTCGATACCTATATCAACAACACTGGCCTTGCGAAGTATCGCGGCAAGATTGCCCCGCGCAACGCGTTTAATTCGAAATGGTTTACCCGCATCGATCTGCATCTGTCGCAGGAAGTGCCTGGCTTCATCTCGTCAAAATCGCGCTTTACGGTGTTTGCCGATGTCGAGAACTTCACCAATCTGCTCAACAAGAAATGGGGCCAGATTCGTGAGTTCGCATTCCCTTACACCGTGTCGCCAGTGACGGTTCAGTGCCTGACCGCACCCGTTGCCACAGGGGCTGCGACGACCGGGCTGGTTGCGGCGAATACCACCGCGGCGTGCGCCCAGTATCGCTATGCGGCCAACCAGACGTCAGGCGGCCAATTCACCGCCCCGACAGACACGATCTATGCGCGTCAGTCGCTCTACACGATCCGGATCGGCGCGCGTTTCAGCTTCTGATCGCGGCTTACAGCGGGCAATGAAAAACCGCCGTCCCGGAGCGATCCGGGGCGGCGGTTTTTTGTTGGTTTTGGCTCCAATCTCGTGTCCGCTCATGTCGAGCGAAGTCGAGCCACGTTGGTTTCGGAAAACAAAGCCTCTCGATTTTGCTCGTGAGCGGGTCGATCAGATGTGCTTTAGGTTGGCTACGCTACGCAATATCCAGGTAGCGCGATCGGCGCAGCAGCCTTTACGCGCCACACGCCATCGGGCAGCAGATAGGCGCGGCCTTGGGCGACCCGGCCGGTGAGCGTTTCGCACCCGACAGTTGCCGCGACATCCTTCACCGTGACGCCGCGCTGGGCGGCGAGCCTGGTATAGGCTTCTCGCCGTTTGATGTTGATCGCATCGACTTCGGCACGCAGCGCGCTCGATGGCGTCGTGCGGAAACCAAGATAACCATCGGCCTGTTCGCCAACGCTGCCATCGGCCATTGCGGCGGATACCAGCCCTGCGCCTTGCGCATAAGCAACTGTCGCGGCGGCACCTGCGACCAGAACAAGCCCTGCACCAAGGGCGCTCAACATTTTGGCTCGGCGTGTCATTTCGGGAACAACTCCGGATTCGTTGTGATGAGGTCTGCCGCATCCTTTTTGAGGCTGAGGACGACCTCTTGCTTGATATTGACGTTCAGATTGATCTCGATCGGTTTGTCCGGCGCTTGAACTTGGACGCAACCACCCAACAAAAGCCCGGTAAGGGCGGCGAGGGGCAGCGGCATTTTGTTCATCAGCAACGGGTTCGCACCAGAACTCCTGATCGTCAACATCGCATATATCATGGCGTGGGTGCGCTTTCCAAAGGCTGAACGGGTGTTTTAGGTGATGTCATCGGTTTTTGGGGCAGCGGCTCGAGCTGCGGCAATGCCCGGTTTATCAGGACAGACGGATCGTTGAACGATCGCGCCATTTCGAACAACTGCCGGAATTTTGCAGTGATCGTGATGTTGAAGATAAACGGGAAATTGTCGATGCCGGTGATCTTGACCGGGATCGGCAGGCTCGCGCGGACGCCTTCGATCGGGGCCTGGCTTACGCCCGCGAGCCCGATCCTCGTGATGACATCGCCATCGATGGCCCCGTCGAGATTGATCGACAACCGGCTGTATTTGAGCGCCTTCAAAGCATCGAACGCAATCTTGCCGTACGTGCCCAGCTGTTCGTTCGAAATCTGCCCGATGTAGGACACGGTCCCGCCGCTGCGCGCGGAGAGGATGCCGCCTTTGATCCGTCCGCCATTGCTGTCGAACACCATCGGCAGTTCGCCGTCGAAAGTGCCGGTCGCCGCGATGTTTTCGAACTGCATCGCGTTGATGAAACGCGCGGCATCAAGGCCTGTAACCTTAAAATTCAACCGCCGCGTGGCCTGCTGGTTCAAATCGAGGATTGTCGGCTCGAGCGATAATGTGCCCCCCGCAAATGGCCAGCTGCCGCCTTCGACCGCTACTTTAAGCCCCGGCAGCAACCGGTACCCGATTTGGCCATCGGTTACGAGAATGCCGGGATTGATCCCGGCAATCCGCACCGTTTGCCCTGGCGGAGTTTCAAGACCGAGCAAGTCCGACAGGGCAATTTCGCCGCTGAGGCCCGTCACAGGACCGAAGGCGGCTGCCATGTCGAGGCCTTGGGTGCGGAACCCGCCAGCGCTCGTCACAGTCGAGCCGTTCCAGCTGATGACCCCGCGCCCGGCAACGCTGCCGCGCACATTGGCGATCACGCCCAAGGTGATCGGGGTCAGTTCTTCGGGCTGGAGTGCATCGTTGAACGCCAGATCGCGGACGGTGAGCACCGCCTCACCCGTGCCAGGGCCAAGGTTGTGGCGCACGTTGACGTCGGCGACGGCAACTCCCGAACGTGGGTGGCGTGCGGTGCCAGTGGCGTCGATCCGGCCGTTGGCGAAGGCGAGTTTCAAATCGGGGATCACCAGCGGAAAATAGCGCGGATCGGGCGAGGCATCGGCGATTCGCAACCCGCCTGAAAGGGCAAGCCTGCCATTCGCAAATGCCCAGTCTCCGCTGCCTTCGGAGGCGAGGATGGGGACTGAACCGATCTGCCCCGTTGCGCCTGCGAACCGGCCGGAAAGTCGACCGGATTTGGTCTGCCCATCAAGCCGGGAAAGATCGAGTTTCGTCAGGCTGTTGGCATCGCCCAGCCGCACTGCCGCACGATCGAGGGCAAAGCGGCCCGTACCGATCATATACTGCGCGCCAGCCGCAATCACGCTCAGCGGTGCCTCGCCAAGCTTTCCCGCCAGTTTCGGCGCTTCGATACGAACGGCGTCACGCGTAAGGCAGGTGCGCAGACTGGTAGGGCCAAGGGCGAGCGTTTCGATCTGCAAAGACCGGAACGCCACTGGCTGACACCCGCTCGGCAGGCTTTGCCCGGGCGCAATCGCAATTGGGACGCGCAGCCCCGACACTCGCCCTGACCCAAGCGGGCCATCGAGCGTCGCCATGGTGCGCACACCAACACCGCGCGTGTCGAAATCCAGCATCACCGTCGCCAGCGCCAGTCGCGCGCCCTGTGTTGCTATCGGCGCCACGGTGATCGTCGCGCCCCTATCGGTGAAGCTGCCGCGCACATCGGGAAAGCCACCGCCTGATAGCGCCATATCGCCGCGCAGCGCCGCACCGCCCGGCCAGCGGAGGATCACTGGCGCTTCTCCTCGAACAAGCAGTCGTGCACCGCTCGTGCTGCTTGCGTTGAGGCCCGACAGGATCACACGGCCCGTGCCGCCCCGATGATCGAGCTGGAACCGTCCGCGCATTGCGCTGCCCCGATCAAGCCCCGCCAGTGCCTCGCCGATCCGGTCGCCAATCGGCCCGAGCGGTGTTCCGGCCAAGGCGTCGAGTTGATTGCCAACCCAGGCAAACCCGCCGCGTGGCGTGACATTGGCCAGCGCGATCGTGCCGCCGCTCGATGCGAAAATCGCGCCTGCGTCAGTGCCTGCCTCCCAAGATCCGTCGAGCGCCGCGTCGCGTGCGGTCAGTTGCGGCATCCGCAGCGATACAGCGCCGATCCGGGCCGCTCCTTGTGTCCGTGCGGGTGTTCCGTTGAAATCGACGGTTCCCGCAATCGTCCCAAGCCCGACTTGCGGAAGGGCTGCGGCGGCCAGATCGATCACCGCATTTCCGTCCCATCGGTCTAATCGTTCTCCTGTGCGAATTTTGAGCGCAATTTTTGCCTGATCGAGCGCAATCCCTTCGCATGTGAACTGCCCGAACGAAATTGGTCCATCGAACGCCGGACGGCGCGCTGTGACGCTCACCCGCCCTTTGGCGGCCAGTGCGCTGCCCCGGCAATCACCATCACCAATCCGGGGCATGGCCAGCGCCACCACCCCGGCGAAACCGCCTGTCAGCATGCCCTTGCCCGCGACAGCCAATCCGGCAACACCATAAGGCGTGTCGATCCGTGCCTGTGCGTCGGTCAGCGAAACTTCCAATTCGGGCAGCGCAAACGGTTCATCGCTTGGTGCAGGCAGCAATCGGTCTACGGCCCCAAGCGACAGCGCTCCATCGATCAGTTTCCCGCGCAGCCGCACTCCCGATGCCCGTATCGCCCTCGGTTCAACGCCGCCAAATCCCGCCGCCAGATCGATTTCGACCCATTGTGCAGTCAGATCGGGATTGGCCGGATCGCCGATCGACAGATTTTCGATCCGCTGTGTCTTCGGGCCAACCTGCGTCAGCGTATAGCGCGCATCGACTTTGGCTGCGTCGAACTGCGCGTCGGCAATTCGCGTCGCAATCCCGATCCGCTCGATCCAGCCATAAGCCAGGATCGCGAGCACCAACACCGCCACGGCGATGCCTGCGCGTTTTGCCGTGATCCTGAAATCCATGCGTTAAGACAAACCCGTTTCTGACCCGACAAACAAGCGCAATTGCGCGTGACCCCTTCGATGATTAGGGGAAACGCCTGATGCGCTGTCCCGTTCCTGCTGCTCTTGTGCTGAATGCCCGCTGACGCATGGCGGTGTACACGCATATTGGTGCCGAAGAGATGACACGGCTGGTTTCGCGCTTCGGCGCGGGGCGGCTGGTCTCGGCCAAGGGGATCGCCGAGGGGGTGGAGAACAGCAATTATCTTGTTGAAACCGACCTGGGGCGTTTCATTTTCACGGTGTATGAAAAACGCGTCGATCAGGCAGACCTCCCGTTTTTCTTTGGCATGATCGATCATCTGGTGCGCAAGGGCTGTCCTGTGCCGCCTGCGCTTGCAACGGCGAGCGGAGAACACATTATCGTCGAGAGCGGCAAAGCGATGGCAATGATGCACTTCATGCCTGGCCTGTCAGTATCGCACCCGACACCCGATCAGGCGAAGGCAGTTGGCCATGCGCTTGGCACGATGCACGGGGCACTGGCCGATTTTGTGTGGGAACGGCCCAACAGTCTTGGCCCCGAAGGCTGGTATGCACTGGCTGAAAGATGTGGCGACGATCTCGACCGGATCGCACCGGGGTTGAAAGCCCGGGTCGCTCAGGAATGTGCATATCTTGAAAAGCACTGGCCGGATAAGCTGCCCCGAAGCGCGATCCACGCCGATTTGTTTCCGGATAATGTGTTGATGGTCGACGATAGCGTAGGCGCGATCATCGATTTCTATTTTGCCTGCACCGAAATCCGCGCCTGGGATTTGGCGGTAACTCATGCGGCGTGGTGTTTCGAAACCGATGGCAGCGAGTATCGTCCTGAAATCGGCGGCGCTCTTATGGCAGGTTATCGCACGAGCTTCGGGTTGAGCGGGGAAGAAGAAGCTGCCTTCTCCACTCTGGCGCGCGGGGCATGCCTCCGCTTTCTGCTGACGCGCGCGTGGGATTGGCTCAACACGCCTGCCGATGCGCTTGTGACGCGTAAAGATCCGCTCGCGTTTCTGCGGCGGCTCGATCACTACGCCGCGCAATGATCGAACTCCCCCATGTCAACATCGCGACTGACGGCGCCTGCAAGGGCAATCCCGGCCCCGGCGGCTGGGGGGCGGTGCTGCGCCACGGCACGACCGAAAAGGAACTTTCGGGAAGCGAGCCGCACACCACCAACAATCGGATGGAGCTGATGGCGGCGATCCGCGCGTTGGAGGCGCTCAAGCGCCCGTCGCGCGTTACCTTATCGACCGATAGCCGGTATGTGATGGATGGCCTGACCAAGTGGATCAAAGGGTGGCAAAGAAATGGCTGGCGCACAGCGGCCAAACAGCCGGTCAAGAATGCCGATCTCTGGCAGGAACTGCTGGCCGCATCTGCCCCGCACCGAATCGACTGGGTCTGGGTCAAGGGCCATGCCGGCCACCCCGAGAATGAGCGTGCTGACAAGCTGGCGAGCGATGCGGCGATGAAAACCGCGATCAGATAAAGCGTGAGGGCGAATAGGCTTCCGGATCGATATGTGCGACCATCGGGTCTGGCGCTTGGCCTAGCAACACCCCCGCCGCGATTTTTGCCGCTGCGGGCGCCGTCTGGATGCCGAAGCCGCCCTGTCCGGCAAACCAGAAGAAGCCGGGCACATGCGCGTCGAACCCGTAGACCGGCAGCCGGTCTGGCGCGAAGCTGCGCAAGCCCGCCCATTTGTGGCTGACGCCGCGAACCTGCCATTCGACAATCGATTCGAGCCGGTCGATCGCGATGGCGACGTCGAGTTCTTCAGGCGTGGCATCACATGGGGCGCTAGGCGTTTCGTCGTGCGGGCTCAGCCAGACACCGCCAGCGCCATCGCCCTTGAAATAAATGTCGCCAGTGATCGCGAACATCAGCGGTAAGGTGGCGGGCACAGGTTCGCTGAACCTTACCTGCGCTATGGTACGGCGATAGGGCGTGATCCCGAGCGGCTTCGCGCCCGCAAGCATCGCCATCGTATCGGCCCAGGCTCCGGCGGCATCGACGATGGTCGTGGCTGTCAGCGCGCCGTTTCGCGTCGCGATCTGCCACGCCCCGCTTTGGTACGTCAACGTGTCGACCCCGGCGCGGCACAGCAGCTCCGCCCCGCCGCGCTTGGCAATGCGGAGATACGCCTGATGGACGCCGGCAACGTCGATATCGGCGCACGCCTGTTCCATGATCCCGTGCCGCCATTCGGGGCGAAGGCCGGGGCAATGGGCAAGCATCGCGGTGTGATCGAGTTCGCGAAAATCAATGCCGGTGCCGTCGAAATCGCCAACGAAGCTGTCGAGCGCGTCGCGGTCGATTTCGCGCGCAATCGAGATGACACCGCGCGGGCTGAGGAAGGTTTCGGCTTCGGTTTCAGAAGGCGGACTGGTCAGCCAGTCGAGCGAGGCCTTCGACAGCGGGTGCACCCCTGGCCCGCCATAGGTTTCGTGCCAGAATGCCGCCGAGCGGCCGGTCGAATGGTAACCCGGTGCGTCCTCTGCCTCGAGGATGACGACTGACGCGTGCGCGGCGACCTCTGCTGCGAGGCTGGCCCCCGCAATACCTGCACCTATAATCGCGATATCATAGTGGCTCATGCCGCGATGC
>JANOQL010000044.1:0-1946 GCA_031414835.1 Sphingomonadales bacterium
AACGGCTTGCCACCAGTAAGCGCCGTTACCGCAGCCTTGATCCGCTTGACCGTACCGGCATGATCGGCACCCCAGATGTCGATCAGCGCATCGGCGGTTTCGGCCTTTTGGAAATGATACGCCATGTCTGCGCCAAAATAGGTCCAGCTGCCATCCGATTTGCGGATCGGGCGATCCTGATCGTCACCGAACTGTGTCGATCGGAACAGCGGCAGCATGACGGGTTCCCAATCGGGATCGACCTCACCCATGGGCGCTTCGAGCTGGCCTTCGTAGATCAGCCCTTCGGCGCGTAGCCGCACTTCGGCGGCTTCAGGCTTCTTCGCGGCCTGCACCGCCGCTTCGGACGAGAACAAGTCATGATGAATGCCCAGCAATGCGAGATCGGCTTTGATGAGTTCGATCATCGCCGCGACGGCGCGGGTGCGGAACAGCACGAGCCAATCAGCCTCGGGCTTGGCGGCATAATCTGTGCCGAACTCGGCGGCGAGCGCTTGTCCTACCGGCACCAGATAATCGCCGGGATACAGACCTTCGGGGATGTCTCCAACGGCCTCACCCAGCGCCTCGCGATACCGGATATGCACCGACCGCGCGAGGACATCGACCTGCCCGCCGGCATCGTTGACATAATATTCGCGGATCACCTTGTGTCCCGACCATTCGAGTAAGGAAGCCAGCGCATCGCCGACAACCGCGCCACGGCAATGGCCCATGTGCATCGGGCCGGTCGGGTTTGCAGAGACATATTCGATATTGACGGTGGTGCCAGTGCCTGCGGTCGAGCGGCCATAATCGCCTGCTGCGTTCGCAATCGCGGAGAGTTCATCGCGCCAGACCTCAAGGTCAAGCCGGAGGTTAATGAACCCCGGCCCGGCAATCTCGACACCGGTGACCCCCGCCACGCCTTCAAGCGCAGGCTTGAGCATGTCCGCCAGCGCACGCGGGTTCATCCCCGCCGGTTTGGCGAGCACCATCGCCGCGTTGGTCGCGAGATCGCCATGGCTGGCATCGCGCGGCGGCTCGACCGTGACGTTGCGGCGATCGACGCCGGCCAATTCAGGCAGGCTGTCAATGATCGCATCGAGTGCGGCGGCATAACGGGCGTAAAGCGTCTGCAAGTCAGGTTCCGGTCTGTTTGAATGAAGCGCGGGCCTTAGACGAAGGCGGGCGGAGGGTGCAACTTGGGGCCAGTTGCAGTGACAGGGCGCAGCGGCGATTCGCGAGAGAAAGCCCGGCTTCCCATCTGGAAGTTGACGAAGTTGACGACACATCACCGCCGAAACGTCTTCCCTGTAATCGTTGCAGGGGTGGCAAGCACACAGGCCGGAAAATTTGGTCAACCATAGTTTAGCCAATAAGAGGAATATCCCTATTTGTCAAGACGCTGCGGCTGATGCCTACGCCAAAGCCCGCCCCACCGCCGCATCCCAACCTGCGCAGCGCGAGCCCCGTTCCGCGCTGTCCATCGCCGGATCGAAACGGGCATCGGCGCGCCAATTGGCCTGCGCATCGCCGATCCCGGCAATCGCACCGGTCGTGATTCCGGCAAGCAACGCCGCGCCCCAAGCGGTCGTTTCGTGGCTCGCGGGCCGCTCGACGCGAGTATCGAGGACATCGGCAAGAAATTGCGCGAACCAGCCATTCTGGCTCATCCCGCCATCGATGCGGATGGTGGACGGAAGCCCGCCCATCGCCTTGCACAGGTCGCGTGTTGAAAACGCGATCCCCTCCAAAGTCGCGCGCACCAGGTCGGCGGCGGATGTATCAAGCGTCAGCCCACTGATCAGACCGCGCGCATCAGGCCGCCAGTGCGGTGCGCCAAGCCCTGTAAACCCCGGCACTACGACAACGCCATGATCGGGGTTGGCCGCGCGCGCCATCGTTTCGCTGTCGCTCGACGCGCCCAATATGCCAATCTTGTCACGCAGCCATTTGATTGCAGC
>JANOQL010000045.1:0-3252 GCA_031414835.1 Sphingomonadales bacterium
AAGGACGGAAAGAAGGTCCGCGTGGCCGTCAAATCCGGACAGGTGCTCTAATGGCAGATGCAAAATACAAGGCCCGCATGAAGGGCATCTATGATGACAAGATCGTCGCCGCGATGACGGAGAAGTTTGGGTATAAAAACCCGATGCAGGTGCCGCGTCTCGACAAGATCGTGATCAACATGGGTGTCGGCGAAGCGACGCAGGACAAGAAAAAGGTCGATATCGCGTTCGGCGAAATGCAGCAGATTGCGGGCCAGAAGCCTGTGATTGCGAAGGCGAAGAAGTCGGTTGCACAGTTCAAGCTGCGCGAAGGCATGCCGATCGGTTGCAAAGTGACATTGCGTCGTGAGCGGATGTACGAATTTCTCGATCGTCTGATCACCATTGCACTGCCGCGAGTTCGCGATTTTCGTGGGGTCAACCCCAAGTCGTTCGATGGCCGCGGCAATTATGCGATGGGTCTGAAGGAACAGCTGATCTTTCCAGAGATCAGTTATGACCAGATCGACAAGGTTCGGGGAATGGACGTGATCGTGACGACCACGGCCAACACCGATGACGAGGCGCGTGAGTTGCTTCGTTTGTTCGGGTTTCCGTTCCCGCAAGAAGAAGAAGAAATCAAGCAGGCCGCATAAGCGCCCTGCGTGTTCCACTAAGGAAGTGAGCTTAAGTCCATGGCGAAACTGAGTTCGATCAACAAGAATGAGCGTCGCAAGAAGCTCGTGAAGAAATATGCCGGGCGTTACGCGCGGTTGAAGGCGGTCGCGAATGACGAGTCCGCCGAAGACGGCGATCGTCTGATCGCGCGCCTCAAGATGTCCGAGATTCCGCGCAACGGAAACCCGACCCGCGTGCGCAACCGTTGCGAGCTGACGGGTCGTCCGCGCGCTTATTATCGCAAGTTCCGCCTCTGCCGTATTCAGCTGCGCGATCTGGCCAACAAGGGCCTGATTCCCGGCGTTACGAAGTCGAGCTGGTAAGGATTCGAAGATGGCATTGACCGATCCCCTGGGTGATTTGCTCACCCGCATCCGCAACGGCCAGCGCGCCAAGAAAGATAGCGTTACGACGCCAGCTTCGACGCTGCGCGCCAATGTGCTCGAAGTCTTGAAGCGCGAAGGTTATATCCGTGGCTACACGCCTGAGGAGGTTTCGGGTCATCCCGGCCTGCGCGTCGAGCTTAAGTATTTCGAAGGACAGCCTGCGATCAAGCATGTCGCCCGCGTGTCGAAGCCCGGCCGCCGGGTCTATTCGGGTTCGTCCGAATTGCCGCGTGTCCGCAACGGTCTAGGCATTGTAATCGTCTCGACGCCACGGGGCGTGCTTTCGGATGCCGAAGCGCGCGACCTGAATGTCGGCGGCGAAGTCCTCGCGGAGGTATTCTGATGAGCCGCACAGGAAAACGACCGGTTGTGATACCGGCAGGCGTCACAGCCTCGATTGATGACGGTATGGTGTCGATCAAAGGACCGAAGGGTGCCATGGCGATCCCGAAGGTGGACGATGTCACTTACGCACTCGAAAACGATCAGCTTGCGATCCAGCCAGCGAACAAGACGCAGCGTTCGCGCGCGTTCTGGGGGATGCAGCGCTCGCTGATCCAGAATCTCGTGACTGGTGTGACGACGGGTTTCAGCAAGACGCTCGAAATCACCGGCGTCGGGTATCGCGCCAATGCGCAGGGCAAAACGCTCAAGCTGCAGCTCGGTTACAGCCATGATGTCGATCTGCCAGTTCCAGAAGGCCTCGAGATCAAGACGCCCGATCAGACGACGATCGAGATTTCGGGAATGGATTCGCAGAAGGTCGGTCAGTTCGCTGCCGAGATTCGCCGCTGGCGCAAGCCTGAGCCTTACAAGGGCAAGGGCATCAAGTATCGCGGCGAGGTCATCTTCCGCAAGGAGGGTAAGAAGAAATAATGGCGAAACTCACTGTATTCGAAAAGCGCCGTCAGCGCGTCCGCACCGGGCTTCGTGTTCGGGGCGGTGGTCGTCCGCGGCTGTCGATCCATCGTTCGGGTCGGCACATCTATGCGCAGGTGATTGACGATGTTGCGGGCAAGACCGTGGCTTCGGCATCCAGCCTCGAAAAAGATGCGCGCGCCAAGACAGGCGCTACGTGCGATGCCGCAACGTCGGTTGGCAAGATCGTTGCCGAACGCGCCAAGGCTGCCGGTGTGACACGCGTCGTGTTCGATCGCGGCGGTTTTATTTTTCATGGTCGCGTCAAGGCGCTGGCGGAAGCCGCGCG
This sequence comes from Sphingomonadales bacterium, assembly GCA_031414835.1. GTDB lineage: Bacteria > Pseudomonadota > Alphaproteobacteria > Sphingomonadales > Sphingomonadaceae > Aquisediminimonas. The sequence continues at coordinate 2,251 of JANOQL010000045.1, forward strand.
CGAAGGCGGATTGGAGTTCTAAATGGCTGACGAAACCCAAGTTCAGGCGCCCGACGCAGCCCCTGCCGATGCGCAGGCTGCGCCTCCCGCAACCGAGGGCCGGGGTCCGCGTGGCGGTCGTGGTCGTGGTGGCGGCGGCGGCGACAATCGCGGTCGCGGCGGCCGAGATGGCAACCGCGGTCGTCGTGACAACAACCGTGGTGCCACCGACGATGGTGGCGAAGAGCTGATCGAAAAGCTCGTCCATATCAACCGCGTTTCGAAAACGGTGAAGGGCGGCAAGCGCTTTGGCTTCGCTGCTCTCGTCGTGGTTGGCGATGGCAAGGGCCGCGTCGGTTTCGGACATGGCAAGGCGCGCGAAGTGCCTGAGGCGATTTCGAAGGCAACCGCTGCTGCCAAAAAGGCAATGGTCCGCGTTCCATTGAAAGAAGGCCGCACGTTGCATCATGATGGCAATGGCCATTTCGGTGCGGGTCGCGTCTCGCTCCGCAGTGCACCACAGGGAACCGGAATCATCGCGGGTGGCCCGATGCGCGCTATCTTCGAAAGCCTTGGCGTTGCCGATGTTGTGACCAAGTCGGTCGGCACTTCCAACCCATATAACATGATCCGGGCGACGTTCGCGGCGCTCAACGAACAGACCAGCCCGAAGAGCGTGGCGCAGCGGCGCGGTAAGAAGATTGCCGATCTGCTCGGTCGTGGCGGTTCGCAGACGGCTGAAGCCGATGCTGCGGCAGTGGTGGAGTAAGCATGATGGCCAAAGAGAAAAAAACCATCAAGATCAGGCAGACGGGTTCGCCCATCCGGCGCGTGCAAACACAGCGCGCGACACTGATTGGCCTCGGCCTCAACAAGATGCACCGCGAGCGTGAGCTTGAGGACACGCCCGAAGTACGCGGCATGATCCGCGCGGTGCGGCATATGGTTGAGGTGATCGGGTAACAACCGCTGCTCCTGCTTGCGGGACCGGCAAAGCGCGACAAAAGCGAAAGCGAGTGCACG
>JANOQL010000046.1:0-1632 GCA_031414835.1 Sphingomonadales bacterium
CCGATCGAGCCAGGTCAGATCATTGCCGACGGACCTTCGACCGAACTTGGCGAACTGGCGCTGGGGCGCAACAGCCTCGTCGCGTTTATGCCGTGGAACGGATATAATTACGAAGATTCGATCCTGATTTCCGAACGTATCGTGAAGGATGACGTGTTCACCTCGATCCATATTGAGGAATTCGAAGTCATGGCGCGCGATACCAAGCTCGGGCCAGAAGACATCACGCGTGATATTCCCAATGTCGGCGAGGAAGCGTTGCGCAACCTCGATGAAGCCGGGATCGTCTATATCGGTGCCGAGGTCGAGCCGGGCGATATTCTTGCCGGCAAGATCACGCCCAAGGGCGAAAGCCCGATGACGCCCGAAGAAAAGCTGCTCCGCGCAATCTTCGGCGAAAAGGCGTCCGATGTTCGCGATACCTCGCTCAAGCTGCCGCCGGGTGTTGCCGGAACAGTCGTCGAAGTGCGCGTATTCAACCGTCACGGGATCGACATCGATGACCGGACGCGTGCGATCCAGGCCGAGGAAAAGGAACGGCTTGGCAAGGATCGCGACGATGAACGCGGCATTTTGAACCGTGCGACGTATGCGCGGCTTCGTGAAATGCTCGCCGGGCAGGTTGCAACGGCGACGCCAAAGGCGATCAAGAAAGGCTCGACGCTCGACGAAGAGACACTGATGCTCGCCGAACCGCATGAGTGGTGGAAGCTCGCGGTGGCAGACGATGCGCGTCAGGCCGACTTGGAAGCGATCAAGGTTCAGTATGACGACGCGGTTAAGCTGATCAACGCGAAGTTCGAAGATCGCGTCGAAAAGGTCGAGCGTGGCGACGATCTGGCACCCGGCGTGCTCAAGATGGTTAAGGTGTTCGTCGCGGTGAAGCGCAAGCTGCAACCCGGTGACAAGATGGCGGGTCGTCACGGCAACAAGGGCGTCATCTCGCGCATCCTGCCTGCCGAAGACATGCCGTTCCTCGAAGACGGGACGCCTGTCGATATCGTGCTCAATCCATTGGGCGTGCCGAGCCGGATGAACGTCGGGCAGATCTTCGAAACGCATCTGGGCTGGGCGGCGCGAGGGTTAGGCAAGCAGATTCAGGCCGCACTCGAGGCGTGGCGCGAATCAGGCGGCGAAGCGGCGGGCAAACCGCCGACGGCGGTGCGTGACCGGCTCAAGCTCGTGTATGGCGAAGGCTATATTGAGGAACTGACGTCGCGCAGCGATGATGAGATCGTCGATCTTGCAGGTCTGCTGGTCAATGGCGTGCCGATGGCAACGCCGGTGTTCGATGGTGCGCGCGAGGCCGATGTGTCGGCAATGCTCGAACTGGCGGGGCTCGATACCTCGGGACAGGTCGAGCTGTATGATGGCCGCTCGGGCGAGGCGTTCGATCGCAAGGTGACCGTTGGGTATATCTATATGCTCAAGCTGCATCACTTGGTCGATGACAAGATCCATGCGCGGTCGATCGGGCCATATTCGCTCGTCACCCAGCAGCCGCTGGGCGGCAAGGCGCAGTTCGGCGGACAGCGGTTCGGCGAAATGGAGGTCTGGGCGTTGCAGGCCTATGGTGCCGCCTACACGTTGCAGGAAATGCTCACGGTCAAATCCGATGACGTTGTCGGGCGG
>JANOQL010000047.1:0-4216 GCA_031414835.1 Sphingomonadales bacterium
TGACGCCAAGCGCCAGCCCGCCCATCATCATCGCAAGCAGCATCAGCCGCACGCCTGCGCGTTCGGGATCGAGCCAGTTGGTCACCCAGCTGGTGTAAATCCACACCCACCACAATGCCGCGAGCAGGATCAGCGTTTCGATCGCGCCATGCAGCGAAAAATGGTCGAGCAGGTGGTGCGACAGTTGCGTGATCGCGAACACGAAGACGAGATCGAAAAACAGCTCGATATAAGTGACGCTGACCTCATCCTCGTCATTGGCCTCACGGAACAGCTGGTGGCGCGCGGTCATGCCAGCCAGTCCCGCATGGCCGCATTGACCGCCGCAGGCGCTTCCCACGGCACGAAATGTCCAGCGCCTGCAATGCGGACGATCTTGAGGTTTTCGATATGCGTCTCAAGTCCGTCGAGCTGGCAGGTGAGCAATGCGGGATCGGTCAAGCCCCAGATCACGAGCACCGGCATCTTCAGCTTCGGGAAAGCGGCATCGAGGAACGGCGTCGAAACCGCTGGCGCATCGGGTGCGGGCACCTGCATCGGCGAGGCGCGATACCAGTTGAGCATTCCGGTGATCGCGCCGGGTTGCGACCATTCGTCGAGATAGGCCGTGCGGTCCTCAGGGGTAACCCCAAGCCCGTGTTTGCCATTGCCGAAGCGGTCATCGAAAAACCAGTCGACACCTTTTTCGGCGACTTCGGCTTCAAGATCGCGTTCGCGGAAAAGCGTGATGTATTGCGACGCAGCGCGCTGAGCCGCGTCGAAAATCAGGCTGTGCTGGAAGATATAGGGATGCGCGGCGTTGCACTGGATCAGCCGTTCGACGCGGTTCTGGTCCTTGAGTGCTGCCGCCCATGCAATCGCCCCGCCCCAATCGTGCCCCACCAGCGTAAACCGCCTGATCCTCATCGCATCGGCAAGCGCAAACACGTCCTTGACCAGCACCGATACGCGATAGTCATCGATGCCGTCAGGCTTGTCCGACCGCGCATAGCCGCGCTGATCGGGCGCAATGCAGTAATGATCGTCAGCCAGCGCTTCCATCTGGTGCGCCCAGGTCCGGTGCGATTCGGGAAACCCGTGGAGGAAGATGATCGGCGGATTGGCTGGATCGCCCGCGGTCCAGACATCGAGCGAAACGCCGGTGGAAAGCGGGATACGCTGCGATTTCATGACCGCTAAACGCGCTTTGCCCCGTCGCGGTCCGCCGCCGCGATAACGAGAAGCATGACGATCAGCGCGACGCTATATTCGCTGCCTCCCGTCCCATGTTCGCCAACGAACCAGCCAATCCGCACATGGATCAGCGCGATGCCGCCAACCGCAACGACCAGCAGCGGCACCACTGCCCAGCGCACGCGCCAGCCGATCAGCAATGCGGTGCCTGCAATCAGTTCGGCCAGCGTGATCGCCCAGACCCACAGCACCCCCGGCGCAAAGCCTGCACTCTCCATGAACGCGCCGAACTGCGGTATCGAGCCGTTGGCGATCCGCACTGCGGCGTGGGCCATGAACAGCAGCGGCGTAACAATCCTGAGGATCAACAGGGCTTGGGTCAGCGACACGAACGGCCAGTTGCGGAACATCAAATGCCTTCCTGTGGAACGGTCCTTCGCGCTTACTGGTCAGGAATGGCCATGTTTGGCAAGCCATGCGCGCGTTGCTGCTGCCGTCACGCGCGCGCGGTCGGCAGGATCGGGATAGCCATCGCGCAGTGCCTTCGATCGCAATTCAATGCTTAGCGGAATGCCTGCCGGCAGTGCTGCGTAATAATCTGCCAGTGGAAGGCCGCCGTCGCCGCACTGTTCGCGGAGATCGATGGCGTCGGTGATGACGGCCATGAAATCGGCAGGATCGGGCCGCGTCGCAGGTGCATCGCAAAATTGGGCATAGGGCAAGAGTTCGCGCGGAACGGCGGCGATCTGTGCGGCTGTCGTGCCTGACCTGTCGACATGAATCGGATCGATCAGCAGCGCGCGCAACGGATGCGCCACCGCATCGAGGATCGCCATTGCCTGATCGATCGATTTCACTTCGGTAAAAATGCCGAACTCGAGCGCGACGCGCATCCCCGATCCTTCGGCATGACGGCAGAGCGCCGCCAACTTCGCTGCAGTCGCATCGTGATCGGCATCGGATGACACGCACAGCACATGCCTTGCGCCAAGTTCTGCGCCAATATCGACACACGCGCGATGATCGTCCAGATCGCTGTCTGGCTTGATCCAGATCACTTCGACGTCGATTAGTTCAAGCGCGGTATCGGCAAGCGCCGCCTTGCTGTCTCGGATGATTTGGGTGGTCCAGTTGGCAGGCTCGACCCACAGCCCGACGCCGTCGAAGCCCGCCGCCGCTGCCGCCCGGATCGTCTCGAGCGGCCCGAATTCGGGAACGACCCCTGAGGCGAGCGCGATGCGGTTCATGCCTAAAGCGAACTGCCGCCGTCGATGCGGAACTCAGCGCCTGTCGTGAACGCCGATTCATCCGCCGCAAGATAGACGCAGATTGCTGCCACCTCTGCGGGCGTGCCGAGCCTGCCAACCGGATGCGACGCCACGAACCCTGCATAAAGCGCATCGGGATCTGGCGATTGCGCCATCACCTTGTCGATGATCGGCGTGTGGATTGCGCCGGGATGCACCGAATTGCAGCGGATGCCATATCCCGACTTCGCGCAATGCAGCGCGACCGATTTGGTCATATGCGTCACCGCAGCCTTGGCAGAATTATACGCCACCAGATCGGCTTGCGCCTTGACGCCGCACATCGAAGACATGTTGATGATCGAGCCTCCACTCGCCTTCATCTTCGCCACACCCGCCTTGCACCCCAGAAACGTGCCGACCACATCGATTTCGAATTCGTGCCGGAACTGATCGAGCGTCACATCCTCGATCGAGCCGAGCGTGGTGATCCCCGCATTATTGACGAGCACGTCGAGAGCGCCGATCTTGGAAAACACACCGGCCCAGTCGGCCTCCTGCGTGACATCGAGCCGTTCGTATCGCGCCGCATCGCCAAGTTCGGTTGCCAGCGCAGCACCTGCTTCGCCATCGATATCGGCAAGGATGACATGTGCGCCTTCGCGCACAAAATGCCGGGCAATTTCGGCCCCCAGGCCCGACGCGCCGCCGGTGATGAGAGCTGTTTTTCCAGATAATCGCATGATCGGGACGTAACGCGAATCAGCGCACCGCCATGCTATTCATAACGATAGGCCGTTGCCCGCTATTCCCCCGAAAGTTTGATATCCCAGTCGAACAGCCACGCCCCGTCGCGTTCACCGTTACGCTTGGCTGTCACGGCTTGTTGAAGCGCAGGATCGCCAAGCCCTTTGAACAGAGCGTCACGATCATTGGGTTCGCCGGGAAAAAACATCTGCGTCATCAGCCGCCGGTTGCGCCCGCGCACATCGAAATGAACGTGGCGCTGCCGCGATTCATACGGTGCTGGCAAAACGGTCCGCAGCCGATATCGTCCTTGATCATCCGCGCGCAAGATCGCGGCATATTGGAATCCCGGATCGTGCGGTTGTCCGCTGGTATCGGCAGGATGATTGTAATGCCCCGCGGCATTGGTTTGCCACATATCGATCTGTCCGTGCGGCACAGGAGTGCCAGCCTCGTTCATGATCCGACCCGCAATCTCGATCACTTGGCCAAGGGCTGCGCGCGGCTGCCCGAACAGGTGCGTCAGATCGGCATCTTCTTCGGCTGGTCGGGTAATCGGATACATCGGCCCGAGCGTCAGCTGCGGCGTTCCGCGCCGCGTCAGCATTTGCGGCTGAAGCACTGACGGAGCGGAAACACCCGCGATACCCAGCCCGATCAGGACCAGTCTTCGTGAGGGTTCGTGGTTTTGGCGACCCAAAGGCGGCGTGAAGGCTGTCATGAGCAAGCTCCTCTCGAGCCACTCTCTTATCGCAAATGGCGCAACCGGTGAATGCGCTGGATCACTCGATCGTCATGAGCTCTGCCAGATCTTCAGGATAGATGCGCTCAGGCCAGTCCGCCAGTTCGTCGGCGGCAAACCATCGCCATGACTGCATGACCCGTCGCTCGAGTTCGGTGTGGCCATCGATGCAGATATCCTCCGCATCGGTTTCGATCAGGAAATAGCGTTCGTCGGCTGAAACAGGAACGCCTTCGAGGCTGATGAAATCGACCGAGCGTTGCGCGATTTCTGGTCCGGGTTCGGCGACGATGCCGGTTTCCTCGAA
>JANOQL010000048.1:0-2776 GCA_031414835.1 Sphingomonadales bacterium
TCGCGCAACGCATCGCGCGGCACTTCGAGTTCGGATTGTTCGAAGCCATTGTCCGACACGATCAAAATCTTCGATTCGCCAATCGGGCGGCCAGCAGCGGCTGTGGGGGCATGATGCGACATCGCGAATTCTCCTGTGAAATGGGCAAGGTGCAGGCGCACATCATGCGCCCGGCCTGCTCTTGAAACCGCGCCAGCGCCGGTTCGTTCCAATTGCGCAGAGGACGTGATCGGTCGTTGAGCGTCGGTTGGGGTCTGCTCGGCCAATTCACTCGGTTCGTCGACTAAATGTCTCTTTTCGACGCAGAAATGCTGTCATCAGCCGCCGTTTTCTCTCCCCGCGTGTGCCGCATTCTGCTTGCCTTCCGCCGCACCGACCGGGTAATTGCCCACACATGATGAGTAATGTGTCTTTGATTTCGACCCGCGCCTTTGCCGCGCTATTGCTGGGCAGTGCCGCCCCCGCGCTGGCACAGAGTGCGCCTGTTTCGATCCTGCCGCCCGCGATCCAGCCTGCGCCGCCTGCGTCGGTGTTGCCCCCGGTGCCGCCTGTCGATCAGCAGATCGTTCGGCCGGTTGTCGTGCCGACCAATCCTGTGCCTGTGTGGTCGGTTGCGGCGGCGCAATCGTTACTTGTGGCGATCAGGGCATCGGACAGTCACGGATTGAAACCGGTCGATTATCAGCCCGAAGCGCTTGCCGCTGCGATTGCGGCAGGCGAAAGCGATAGCCTCAATACGCTGGCGACGACAGTGTTCGGCCAGCTGGTTTCCGATCATCGCGAAGGGCGGACGCCATCTTCGGCGCGGGTGCAATGGTTCGTCCGCGATCCCGATGCGCAGGCAATGCCCACCGCATCGCTGCTGACGCAAGCCTTGGCGAGCAAGGACGTTCCCGCAACGCTCAAACAGCTTGAGCCGACGCATCCCGATTATGCCGCGTTGAAGGCTGCGCTGGCGGCAACGCCTGTCACTAATGCCGCGCGGCGCAATCTGATCATGACCAATCTCGAACGCTGGCGCTGGCTGCCCGCCGATCTGGGGCTGCGTTATGTCTGGACAAATGTGCCTGAGTATCAACTGCGCGTAATCGCGCGCGGGAAAACCGTTTCGCACTATCGCACTGTGGTTGGAAAGCCGGGCAAGACCGCGACGCCTCAGCTTGCCGAAATGGCAACCGGCATCGTCATCCACCCGACATGGACGGTGCCGCAGAGCATCATCAGGGAATCGGTTGGCGCGCTGATCCGCAATTCGCCCGGGGCCGCGAAGGCGCGCGGCTATACGTGGACCAATCTTGCCGGCGGCGGATTGAGCGTTGTGCAGAAGTTCGGCGCAGGCAATTCACTGGGCATGATGAAGATCGATATGCCCAACGCCCATGCGATCTTCGTTCATGATACCAATGCCCGCGGGCTGTTCGCACGGCCTGTCCGCGCGTTGAGCCATGGCTGTATCCGATCGGACCGTGCGGTCGAACTTGCGATCGTGCTGGCGATCATGCAGGCAGGCATGCCATCCGAAGAGGCTGCCGATCTGTTCAAGGCCGGTGAGAACACCAAGGTGCCGTTCACCGACAAGATCCCTGTTTACGTCAATTATTTCACGATGGCGTCGGCAGGCGATGGGAAGCTAGCGACCTTTGCCGATATTTATGGCCGCGACCAGGCGGTGGTCGCATCGCTCGCCGCAGCACGCGTCGATAAATCGGTTCCGCAGCCGGTGAAGGAAATCAAGGCCATCGAAGCGCCGGGGGCGTAATCGCCCGATATGGCGGCGGCACATTCGGTTTTCATCCTGTCGCTGAAATCTTCAGGATCGAGCCTGTTGCAACGCATATTGGTCGAAGCGCTTGGTGGCCGGACGTGCAAGGCCACTACGAATTACGAAGGCGAAACGCTGTTCTGGCACAATGCGGCAAGCGTGCTTGGGTTGCCGCAACTGTCTATGCCCAACAGCCGTTATCCAAAGGATGTTGCGACATCTCGGGCCGAACTGACGGCGTTGCTGGCGGTGAACCGGCCCGACTTGCAACCTGACCTGACAAGCGAGGCGGGAATCTTTGGCGCTTGGTCCGCTTTGGCCGAACATGGCTCCCCACCGCTGATCGAAAAATCGCCGCATCATCTTTATCAGCCGTCGAACATCGCGCTGATGGAGCGCTATGCAGATGCGCAAAGGGGGCGGGCCGAAGTCAAATTTGTCGGGCTGGTCCGCAACCCGGTCGATACGCTCTATTCGAGCTGGCGGCGGTTCGGGATCGCTCCACGTTCCGAAGAGGCTTGCTGGCTGCGCGGCTATGAGACGCTGTGGCAATTGAAAGAACGGCGTCCGGAACTCGTCACGCTGGTCCGTTACGAGGATTGTCTAAGTGACGGCTTCGATCCTGCCAGTCTCGGGCTGCCAATACTATCGCGCACGCAAGCAGAGCCGCTGCGGACGAGTTCGCTTGGCAAATGGCGGCAGGATCGCGGCTTCGGCTTCGCGCTGTCAGCCGCCACACGCGATGTTGCGTTGCGCTACGGCTATAACGAGGCCGAATTGTCCAACCCCCATGCCGGGCCTTGGGGCCATCGCCGCATCCCGCGCGCGATACTTTACAACGCCGCGATGCGCCTTCCTGAATCTTGGGAAATGGCGCTGCGCCGGGCCGGTCGCCTAATGCGCCACAGAAGCCCCGCGCTCCAGTCCTGACGCTTCGAGCTGGGCGTCGATTTGGGCCATCAGCCGATCAAGGCCTGCCTGATCCTTTGCTTCGGCACGTGCCACCAGCACGTC
>JANOQL010000049.1:0-19316 GCA_031414835.1 Sphingomonadales bacterium
CGAGCAGCCCTAGCCCGATGATCGAAACGCGCGCAAATGGCAGCATTATGCCGCCACGATCCGCCGCAAAGCCTCGGCAACCCCGCGCGTTTCGGCTTCGGTGCCAATCGTAATGCGCAAAGCCTGGGGCAACCCCTGCCCAGGCAACCAGCGGACGATATAGCCTGCGTCCATCAGCGCCTTATACGCGACCTCGGCGCTCACCGGCCCTTCGAACAGCACCAGCACGAAATTGGCCTGCGATGGCACGGCACGCAGCCCCGCATTGCCAAGGCTGGCGATCTCGCCTGCAAACCAGTCACGCCATTGCCGGTTGTGATCGCGGCTGTGGCGGACAAACCCCTGCGCCTCGAGAGCGGCGATCGCCGCCGCCTGCCCCGCAATCGTCACGTTGAACGGCGCGCGGATGCGGTGCATCGCATCGATGGCGGCAACCGGGCCATAGCCCCAGCCGATCCGTTCGGCGGCGAGCCCGTAAATCTTCGAAAACGTCCGCGTGACGATCACATTGTCTGCAGTCCGCGCCAGATCCATGCCGCCATCGTCATGCTCGGCCTCGATATATTCGGCATAGGCGTGGTCGATCACCAGCATGACGTGCGGCGGAAGGCCTGAGTGGAGCCGCGCAATTTCATGCCGCGGGGTGAAGGTGCCCGTCGGGTTGTTGGGGTTGGCGATAAACACCACGCGCGTCTTGTCCGTCACGCAGGCGAGGATCGCATCGATGTCGCTCGCATAATCGGCGTCGGGGGCCACAACCGGCACCGCGCCAACGCGCCGCGTGGCGATTTCGTAAACCGCAAAGCCATAGCGAACATGGATGATTTCATCGCCCGGTCCGGCATAGGCGCCCGCGATCAGGTGCAGCACCTCATCTGATCCAGTGCCATAGATGATGCGCGCGGGATCGAGGCCATAAGTGTGCCCAATCGCCTCACGCAATGCCACTGCGCCCGCATCGGGATAGCGTTCAAGGCTGGTCTTCGCCTCACCGAACGCGATCACCGCTTCCTTTGCGGTGCCGAGCGGATTTTCATTCGAAGACAGCTTGGTAATCTTGCGGCCATCATCGGCGGTCGAACGCCCGGGAACATAGGGCGCGATGTCCATGATCCATGGTTTGGGTGAAGGGGCTGGCATGGCGTGCGCCGTAGCGACGCGCGATATGCCGGTCAAATATGCCAACCAATATCGTTACGAGAGTAGACGCCCATACTGGTAGGCGCGCCCCATCGCTGATCATGCACGCTGCAGCCGCTTCGAATATGCACTGTGCAGAATGGGGTTGACTGACCGGCAATCCTGTCGATGCTGACGTCGGGCGAGTCGGCGCTGTTGCGCTTGAGCCAATCAGGGGTCGTGAACTTCCACTTTGATACGCAGCGCGATGTCTGCGGAAAGGAAGCGCGATGTCCGGCTATCCGTTCAGGAAACTCGTGTTCGCGATGGGTGCGCTGTGTTTGGGGGGCACCAGCCTTCAGGCGCAATCGCCGGGCGAATCGGTGCGGATCGGCACGTATAATTCGTTCCTCACTTCGCCGCTGTTCAAATGCTTCAATCTGGCACTGCCCGATTGCCTCGTTCAGGTCGAAGGGCAGACCGAGGAATGGGCGAACACGCTGGCCGATACGATCCTTGCCGATACCAGTCGGTATGACATCATCGTTCTCAACGAAGTCTGGGATCAGGATGCCAAGAAAATCCTCGTCAGGCGGTTGAGAAGCCAATATCCTGTTTATGTCCGCGAACTCGATGCCAGTCTGGTGCAGCTGCGCGCCGAACTGATCGACGGGATACCGCTGATCAACGGCGTCAAATTCAATGGCGAAGACAGCGGGCTGATGCTGTTTGCCAAGCGCGGTTTCCAAGTGGCGCCGCTGCCCGATCAGAGCTTCAAATGGGGCAACACTGCCGGACGCCAGCTGAAATCGACAAGCCCACAAGTGGCCTTCACGCTGTTCGAAGCCTGCGGCAGCACCGATTGCATGGCCGCAAAGGGGGCCGCGATGATCCGGCTCAGGCATCGCAGCGAACGGGTTTACAACATCGTCTTCACGCATATGCAGGCCGATTACCCCGACGATAATGAATTTTTCCCCTACATCCGGTCCAAGCAGATGCGCGCCATCCGCAAGATGGTGGAAACCACGCTGGCACCGATCGGTTCGATTGACGATGTGCTGAAGCAGGAACGGATCTTTGTGGCAGGCGATCTCAATTTTGCGCCGCTGACGACAGGCGCGCAGGAATGGACGAATGTGTTCAACACGTCAGGCAGCTTCTGGACGGCACCGATCTACGATGGCTGGTCACGCACGACCTCTCCCAAGGACAAGGGGATCACGAATGACGTCGATAACGAACGGCTCGATTATATTCTGACCGGACCGCGACCATATGAATCGGGCCCGGGGGGGCGGATGCCGGTTTGCGTGCAGCACATGACGATCCCGGTCGATTATCGCGCGCTCGAAAGCGATCATTTCATGGTTCATGCCGATACCAATCTTGGCATCCCCCATTGCCACCCGCAAATCGCCTTCAATGTCGATCTTTCCAATCCCGGCCTGATCGACAAAGACACTGGCGGGTTCGATTTCACCTTCATCCGCAATGCCGGCAACATGCAATGGTTCCACGTGAAAACCGAAGGGGCCGGCACCTATACAATTGCCAGGCTAGGCCAACAGGCGGTCGCGATCGACATTTATGATGCCGTCGATCTGACCACCCCCATTAGCCGCTATAACAAGGTGACGACGCAGGTAAATTTCGGGGAGCGGAGCGCGTTTGTCGATCAGTTTGTGCTGCCGAATGATTTCTACATCCGCATTTCAGGCCCGAACCGCAACTGGACCGGCGATTATGCGCTTCAGGTCAGCCGTTTGTCGTGCAAGAGCAAGGCCGAATCCTGCCTGCTTCAGCCGGGCCAGTCGCAATCGGCCCTGCTGACCGGCAACGGGTTCGGCAATGCGCTTGGCCAGCCGCAGAATGAAGCGTGGTTCCGCTTCGATGTGACAGGGCAAACCGATGCAGGTGCGCTTCAGACCATCGATGTGACAGGAACCGGACTTCCCGGTTCGTCCAACTACACAGCGGCCATTGCCGATTTTGCCAATGCCGGCGGCGGCGGCGCGCTATCGCAAACAGCACAAGCAGGCGGCGTTAGCGCGACTGGGCAGGCAGGCGATGGCGCAACCGGTTATATCGTTTTCAAACAAGCGGCACCCGGCGTTGCCAATGTGCCCGTGACGGCGCTTTACGATACCAGCCTGCGGTTGCTCGGCATCGGCAATCTGATTTGCCGTGACGAAACCAATCCCGAACTGGGCTCGGACGATATCTACACGCGCTTCACGGTCGATGGGACGACGAACCGGTATCCGGCAAGCGGAGACGTCAGTTTCGATTGCGACGAACCTCAGCATAGCCGAAAATGGGCGAACGTCGTCGGCAAGGATACCATCACCTATGCCAATGATGTGTCGATCCGGGTTCTCGAACTCGATGATACCAGCCCCAACGATCCCTCGCGTGAGAAAGCCATCCCGCAGCTTGCGACCAATGAAACCAAACGATCGGGCAAGCTTGTGTGGAATTTCGAAGATGGCACCTACTGGTTCGAGTATCTGGTGCGCAAACGGCCAAACCAACCGGTCGACTAGCGCGAACGACGCAGCCTGATGGTGCGCCGATTGACCAGCGGCAGGCGCTCGCCTAGCCGCATCCTCCATGACCGACGATCCGCGTTTCGGGCTTGGCCGCCATATCATCCTAGCAGGGCCGCTGGCGCTCGACGGTGGGGGCAGCCTCGCGCCGGTCGAGATGGCGTATGAAACGCACGGGCGTCTCAATGCGGATTCATCGAATGCGATCCTGATCTGCCACGCGCTGACGATGGATCAGCATGTTGCATCACCGCATCCGATCACAGGGAAGCCCGGCTGGTGGGAAAGCATGGTTGGACCCGGCAAACCGATCGATACCGACCGGTATTGCATCATCTGCCCCAACATCATCGGCGGGTGCATGGGATCGTCTGGCCCTGAAACGCTCGCGCCCGATGGTCAGCCGTGGGGGATGCGTTTCCCGGTGATCACGATCCGCGACATGGCGCGCGCGCAGGCGCTGCTGCTCGATCATCTCGGGATTGGTCGCCTTCATGCCGTCATCGGCGGGTCGATGGGCGGGATGATCGCACTGAGCTGGGCGGCGACCTATCCCGAACGCGTCGATGCGGCGCTCGTCATCGCCTCGACCGCGCGGCACTCGGCGCAGAACATCGCGTTTCACGAAGTCGGGCGGCAAGCGATCATGGCCGATCCCAACTGGCGCGGCGGCGATTATTACGTGAGCGGGAAGGCGCCCGCAAAATCTCCCGATGCTGGCCTCGCGGTCGCGCGGATGGCGGCGCACATCACCTATATGTCCGAACAGGGCCTGACCGAGAAATTCGGGCGGCGGTTGCAGGGGCGTGAGGCCAAGAGTTTTGGCTTCGATGCAGATTTCCAGATTGAAAGCTATTTGCGGCACCAGGGGTTGAGCTTCACTGATCGCTTCGATGCCAACTCCTATCTCTACATCACTCGTGCGATGGATTATTGGGATCTGGCGGAGGATTATGACGGCATCCTCGCCAACGCGTTCAAAGGCACGACGACGCGTTTTTGCCTGATCAGCTTCGATACCGACTGGCTCTATCCGACGCCCGAATCAAAGGCGATTGTCCACGCCTTGAATGCCGCCGCGGCACGCGTGAGCTTTGTCGAACTCGCCAGCCCGTTCGGCCACGACGCGTTCCTGCTCGATACGCCGGGCCTGGATCGGGTAATCGCAGGTTTTATCGGGGCGGTCGCATGAAGCTGCGCCCCGATCTTGCGATCATCGCTGATAACGTCGCGCAAGGGGCGCGCATCCTCGATGTCGGCTGCGGGACGGGCGAGCTCATGGCGGCATTGCGCGATGCCAAAGGCGTTGATGCGCGCGGGCTGGAATTGAGCGGGGCCAAGGTCAGCGAAGCGGTCGCGCGCGGGCTGTCGGTGATCCAGGGCGATGCCAATAGCGATCTGGCCGATTATCCCGATGCAGCATTCGATTATGCGATCCTCAGCCAGACGTTGCAGACGACGGTGCGGCCCGATCTGGTGGTCGATCAACTGTTACGGATCGGGCGCAAGGCGTTCGTCTCATTCCCCAATTTTGCGCAATGGCGGATCCGGCTTGCGCTGATGTTCGGTGGACGCATGCCGGTGACGAAGCAATTACCTGATCGCTGGTACGATACGCCCAATATCCACCATGTGACGATTGACGATTTCCGGGGGTTGTTGGTCGAGCGCGGGATTGTTGTTGAGGAGCAGTGGTTCCTGTCAGGCGACAAGCTGACCAGTGCGGCGGCGGCCAATGTCCGCGCCGATCACGCAGTGTTTCTGCTGCGGCGCTAAGCTAAGGGGTTCGCGCAGAGGCGCAGAGGCGCAGAGAGGTTCGAGCGTGCCGCAGGATTTGCGCGAAGCGCCTTAACTTTGAAACCCTGTGTGAGAAAGCGCTTCGCGCATGGTGCCCGGCCGCACAGTCTCTGCGCCTTTGCGCCTCTGCGCGAACCCTTACAAATCATGCCCCGTGCGATCGCGCTTGGTCGCGAGGTAGCGGGCATTGTGCGGGTTGGGCGGCAGCGCGTGCGGCACACGTTCAACCACAGTCACGCCTTCGGCCTCGAGCCGCGCGACCTTGTCGGGGTTGTTGGTCATCAGCCGGATGCGATCCTGCCCCAGCAAGTTCAGCATCCGTGCCGCAATCCCGAAATCACGCGCGTCGATGGCAAAGCCCAGCCGCGTATTGGCATCGACGGTGTCAAACCCCTGATCCTGGAGCTGATACGCGCGGAGTTTGTTGATCAGCCCGATCCCTCGTCCTTCTTGTCGCAGATAGAGCAAGATCCCCCAGCCCGACGCGGCGATGGCTGCAAGGGCTGCATCGAGCTGAGGCCCGCAATCGCATTTGAGGCTGCCGAGCACATCTCCTGTCAGGCACTCGCTGTGGAGCCGGACGAGCGGCGGATTGCCGTCGGGCTGACCGATGACTAGCGCGACCTGTTCATTGGCAGCCTCAGGTGTGCAGAACGCGACGATTTCGGCATGGTCGCACGCGGCAACCGGCAATCTGGCACGCGCAGCAATCACGAAGCGGTGCGGCGCATCCCACGCAGCGATGCCGGCCGATGAGGCCTTGGCGGCATCTTCCGAGACACCCGAGCGCACGAAGAAGGCAGGCAGCAGCCCTGCGTGGCGCGCGAGCAGCAATGCGGCCTGTGCCGCCTCTGGCGCTGAACAGGCCATCGCGCGATAGGGGCCTTGAAGGGGATTGGCGAGGTCGGTTGCCGGATTGGCGAGTGCCGTTGCTGCCGCCAGATCGACCCACGACTCGCGCGACACCATCACCGGTGCATCGGGGGTGGCGGCCTCACGCTGGTTGGCGAGCTTCATCGTGATCGCGCGCCCCGACGAAATCAGCAGGTCTGCCCGGTCTTTGCCGTCGAACGCTAACAGCCGGGGATCGTCAGCCGTTTCGATCGCCAGCGCCGTCAAGACGTCATCGATGACAACCGGCCAGCCTCGCCGCAACGCGTCGATCGCACGCGCCGTGTTGGCTGGCTCACTCAAAAATCGAACTCGGTGATCAGCGGGATATGGTCCGAAGGCTTCTCCCAGCTGCGGGCCGGTTCGGCGACGCGGTGGCGGGTCGCTTGCCGTGCGACCTCGGGGCTTGCCCAGACATGATCGAGACGGCGGCCTCTGTCTCCCGCCGTCCAGTCCTTCGCGCGATAGCTCCACCACGTGTAAAGCCGGTCGGGTGCAGGCACGAAATGCCGCCCCAAATCGACCCAGTCATGGCTTTGCTGGAACTTGCCCAGCGTTTCGACTTCGATCGGCGTGTGGCTGACCACATCGAGCAATTGCTTGTGGTTCCACACATCGCAGTCCAACGGTGCGATGTTGAAATCGCCCAGCACGATTGTTGGCTCGCGCAACTTTTCGCCCCATGCCGTCATCCGCCCAAGGAAATCGAGCTTCTGCCCGAACTTGGGATTGGCATCGCGATCGGGAATGTCTCCGCCTGCCGGAATATAGACATTCTCGAGCCGGACGCCGTTGGGTAGCCGCACCCCGATGTGCCGCGCTTCGCCATTATCCTGCCAGTCGTGACGCAGATCCTCGATCAGTGGGACTTTGGACAGGATCGCGACGCCGTGGTGCATTTTCTGGCCATTGGTGACGATATGATCATACCCCAGCGCCTGGAGCTGCGCCAAAGGGAACATCTGGTCTTCGGCCTTGGTTTCCTGAAGGCAGAGGATGTCGGGTGTCTCTTCAGCGAGGAAGCGTTCGACGATGGGCATCCGGAAACGGACGCTATTGATGTTCCACGAGGCGATTTTCATCCGGGCAGCCCTAATCGCGAAAATGCCGATGGGGAACACCCCCGCTCACGTCGAGCATAATCGAGACGCGGGATCTTGCACCAGCATATCTCGACTGCGCCCGATATCAGCGGTGGGGTTGCAGCTACAAGGCCGAAGCGGAAATTGGCATCAACGTCTGCGGTGTCGTCGGCAACCCGTCGATGCTTTGGGTGCGCGTTGCGAGCTTGGCGAGCCGGTCATCTGGATCTTGCTGCGCATGATATTTCGAAAGCGTCTGCCGTTCGCGGTCGAAGCTGAGATACGGCACGCCCCATCCGCAGCTGGTCTGGACGCTGACGATATCGATCAGGAAAATTTGGCGCGTGCCAGGCAGGATTGTAAAATGCGCCGCGGTTTCGCCCCAGTCGGCGTCCTGCGGCAAAACGAAACGGCCGCGCCCGTAAATCCGCAAGATCAGCGCAGGCTGGTCGAACGCGCAGAACATGATCGTGATCCGCCCGTCGGCAGCGAGATGTGCGTGGGTTTCATTGCCCGATCCGCCGACATCGAGATAACCGCACAACGAGGGCGAAAGGACGCGGAAGCTGTCCATTCCCTTGGGGCTGAGGTTGATTCGCGCACCGTCTGCTGCGGTTGCAACGAAGAATACCGCCTGTTTTGCAATGAATGCAGTGTGGTCGGGTGCGATCGTATCGAAAAAGTCCATGATCCCCCGATAACCGGTAGCATCCAAAACGCAAAGACCCCCGCTCCGGGGGCATGGAGCGAGGGTCTACCAGGCGTTCGTCACGCTGGCGCAATCACAGCCCAGATGAAATCGAGCAACAGGGGGGAATCCCGATTTCGGCAGGCTGTGACGACGCGCCCATTTATATGCCCGCTTCCTGTCGCCAATATGAATAAAGCGGTCAGCGACCCTTCATGTTCGGGCGCGGGTCGCGCCAGCGGAACGCTTCGTCGGACACTGCCACATTGAACCGCTGATTGGTCAATCGCACGCTTGTCCGGTTGCCCTGGGCATCGAGCGCGACCCAACCGTTGAGCATCAAACCGCCCGGTGCATTGGCATCGCGAACGAACGCTAATGATATGGTGCCGAATTCGGGGCGCTTGCGATCGCGTGCTTCGACCACGACAATCCGGGGGTCGGCCGAAGCCACGACGCGCCCGATCCGAGACAGGTCTTTGGATGGATCGAGCAATACACCGAGCGGCGAATTGCGGATCGGCCAGCTTTGCACCTGCTTGACCGAGTAATCGATAAAGGTCAGCGCGCGGCCATCGGCGACGATCAGGATCGGCACGCTTTTCTGGTATTGAAAGCGGATCTTGCCAGGACGCTTGAGCGACAAATTGCCGTTGAGCGTTTTGCCCGCGCGGTCGGTTTGCGCAAAGCTGGCAGTCATGCTGGTGACCGCCTGCAAATGCACGCTGACCTGCGCGAGGTCGCCGGTCTGGGCGGTGGCGGGGGCCGAAAAGACCCCAAGGAAAGCAATTGTGATACAGGTTTTGATCGTCATGACGTGGCGTTTTGACCTTCCGCGTTGAATATTGGCTGAACCTGGATCCGACACGGCCATTGCCTCTGCCAAAATCAGCTGATCGGCCGCCCCTCAGGATCGATCAGCACTTCGCGGCGGCCAACATGATCAGGGCGGCTGACGAGGCCTTCGGCTTCCATTCGCTCGATCAGTCGCGCGGCGCTGTTGTAACCCACCCGCAACTGCCGCTGAACATAGCTTGTCGAGGCCTTCTGGCTTTCGGCAACGACCTGGATCGCTTTGCGGAACAGCTGGTCTTCGGCTGAATCCTCACCCGTCGGCGCGCCATCGATGCTCCAGCCGCCATCTTCGGGTTCTTCGGTGACGGCCATGATGTAATCGGGGCTGCCTTGCGCGCGCCAGTGATCGGCGACCGCGCGGACTTCATCATCGCTGACAAACGGGCCATGGACGCGCGCGATCTGCTTGCCACCGGGCATGTAGAGCATGTCGCCCTTGCCGAGCAGCTGTTCGGCACCCTGTTCGCCAAGGATCGTCCGGCTGTCGATCTTCGACGTCACCGAAAACGAAATCCGCGTCGGCAGATTGGCCTTGATCACGCCGGTGATGACATCGACCGACGGGCGCTGCGTTGCCATGATCAGGTGGATGCCCGCTGCCCGCGCCTTTTGCGCCAGCCGCTGAATCAGGAATTCAACCTCCTTGCCCGCCGTCATCATCAGATCGGCAAGTTCGTCGACGATGATCACAATCTGCGGCAGTGGATCGTATGTCAGGCTTTCGGTTTCATAGATCGGCTGGCCCGATTCGGCATCGTAACCTGTCTGCACCTTGCGCTCGATCGGTTGGCCGCGGAGCCGCGCGCTGCGCACTTTTTCGTTGAAACTCGATAGGCTGCGCACCGACAGCGATGCCATCATGCGATAGCGGTCCTCCATCTGCTCGACCGCCCATTTCAACGCGCGGATCGCTTTGGCAGGCTCGGTGACGACGGGCGACAGCAGATGCGGGATATTATCGTAAATGCTCAGTTCGAGCATTTTGGGATCGATCATGATCATCCGGCACTGATCGGGAGACAGCTTGTAGAGCAGGCTCAGGATCATTGCATTGAGGCCGACCGATTTGCCCGAGCCGGTGGTGCCCGCGACGAGCAGATGCGGCATCGGCGCAAGATCGGCGATAACCGGATCGCCGGCAATATTCTTGCCAAGGATGATCGGCAGTTGCGCATTCTGATCGGCAAACGCCTGGCTTGCGACCAGTTCGTGAAGCACCACTGATTCGCGCTTCTGGTTGGGAAGCTCGATCCCGATCACGCTTCGCCCCGGGATCGTCGCGACGCGCGCCGACAATGCCGACATATTGCGTGCGATGTCGTCGGCCAGCTGGATCACCCGGCTCGCCTTGATGCCCGATGCAGGTTCCAGTTCGTACATCGTGACGACAGGACCGGGGCGAACTTCAACAATCGATCCCTTGACGTGAAAATCGTCGAGCACGGACTCAAGCAGCCTCGCGTTGCGTTCGAGCCCCGCCTTGTCGATCACGGTCGCGGACGATTTGGGGGGCGGTGCAAGCAGATCGACCGACGGCAGGACATACCGATCTTTAAGATCGAACGAAGACTGCGCGGGCTTTGTGGGCTTCGCCACCGGTTTTGTCTGCGGATTGGCGACGCTGATGATCGTCGGCGGGCGATCGCCGCGCACCTCGGGTTCGGGGCGGGGCAGCGTGACAGGCCGAGGCGGCGCTGCCACGTCTTCGTCAATGGCATCGCGCGCGTGTCGGCGGAACAGCCACGCGCGTTCATCGGCATCAAGGCCAAGACTGCGCGCCCACCACACAATACCTGTTATCGCCAGAAGCGCCGCCATCAGCCACGCGCCGATACTGGCCATGCCGGCATCGGGAAGGAAAGACAGTCCCCAGCGGATTAGGCCAGCGCCTGCAAAGCCGACTGCACCGCCAAGCCCGCCGGGAAGCCCTGTTACAGAATCGCCGCGCACAAGCGCCAAGGCGACGCCGACGATCATGATCGCAGCCAGCGCGCCAACGCTCCTCCGTTCCCAGCCCGACAGCGGCACCCCGCGCCACATCCGCCATGCCGCCACAATGATCAGCGGCACGATCAGGCCGATTGCCGGGCCAAATCCCGACAGCAAGATATCGGCAATCCACGCCCCCGGCGCGCCGAGCCAATTTCCGACAGGCCCACCGGCGGCCGTGTTCATCGCCGGATCGTCGGGCCGATAGGTGATCAGGATCGTCGTCAGCAGTGCCGCTGCGACATAAAGCCCGATGGCGCCAGCAAGCGTGCCCGATCGGCGTGCGCCGGTGCGGATCGATTCCTGAAGGCTTTGAGCGCGCGATGCCATGATTGAGTGCAAGTTCCCGAGGCTTGCCGGTCCGCTGTTGGCGTGATCCGGTCTGACGTCGGGGAACACAATGCGCACGCACGCGACTCGCCGTCAAGAGTCGCGCCACTTTCGCGGGTCCGGTGGATGCGCTACGGCGGCGTCATGGAACGTTACGATGTCATTATATTGGGGTCGGGCCTTGTTGGTCTGACGCTGGGGATTGCGCTTGAATCGGCGGGTCTGCGCGTTGCGGCAATCGATGCCATGCCGCCCGAACGCGCGCTCGACGCAGACTTTGATGGCCGCGCAAGCGCGATTGCCAGTGCCAGCTGGCGAATGCTGGAAACGTTGGGAATAGCGGCGGACTTGCGCCCGCACGGCTGTGCCATTCACAGGATCGAGGTCCGCGACGGACTTCAGCGTAATGCGCTGGATTTCACCACCGCTCCCGATGATGATCCGCTGGGAACGATGGTCGAAAACCGCATCTTGCGCCGGGTTATTCATGATCGGGCCGGACACTGCAAAAATCTGGTGCGCTATGCGCCTGTCCGCGTTACCGATCAGACGCGCGATGACCGGGGCACCACTGTCTCGCTCGACACAGGCGTTGTCCTGTCAGCGCCGCTGATTGTCGTGGCAGAAGGGCGTAATTCTGAAAGCCGTGCCAAGGCTGGCATTCGCATCGCGCAATGGCGCTATGATCACACCGCAATCATTTCAGCCTTTGATCACACTCGCCCGCACAACAATATCGCACATGAAATCTTTTATCCGGCGGGTCCGTTCGCGTTGCTCCCACTGCACCCGGGCACGCGATCGGCGCTGGTATGGACGGTATCGGCCAAGGATGCTCCGGGCATCATCGCGCTCAGCGATCGCGCTTTCCTGCATGAAATCGAAAAAAAGTCAGGCGGTTTGCTAGGCAAGGCTTCGCTCGCCGCGCCCCGATCGAGCTATCCGCTCGGTTTCCACCATACAGCCAGGATTACCGCACAGCGGCTGGCGCTGGTCGGCGACGCCGGGCACGGCATCCATCCGATTGCGGGGCAAGGCCTCAATCTGGGGTTCCGCGATGCAGCAGCGCTCGCCGAAGTGCTGATCGATGGCGCACGCACCGGGCTCGATCTGGGCGACGTGCAGTTGCTCGAACGATACGAACGCTGGCGTAGCATCGATGCGCTGAGCGTGGCGATGGCAACCGACACGCTGACCCGGCTGTTCGGCATTTCTGGTCGGCCCGCGTCGGCGATCCGGCGGTTGGGGCTCGGCGCTGTTCAACGGATTGCGCCGCTCAAGCAGTTTTTCATGTCCGAAGCGCGCGGGGAAACGGGCGCGCTGCCCCGGTTGTTGCAAGGTGCGGCGGTCTAAAGCGGCCGATCCATTTCGGCGCGAATTTGGCTATCGACCGCCTCGAGTTCGCTGCACGCTGCTTCATCGTCGCGGCATTGCTGGGCGAGTTTGCTGCGGCGGCGTTCGAGTTTGCCGAGCCGTTCTTCGCGACCACGGACGTCGCGCCCGCGCTTTTCATCGGCTTCGGACTGGCTGGTGGTCAGCACATCTGCGGTTTTGGACACGATTTTGACAGGCGCAGTCACCACATCGGCAATGGTGCGGATACATCCGCCTGTTGCCAGAGCGATTGCCAGAACAACCAATACCCGCATCGCTTTTCCCCTTTGTCCTGGTCCATGCACGCCGGCTGCTGAATGCTAACCGAACGCGATCACCTTATTTTGTGCATCATGGCCGATATCGGCGCGTCCAAGCCACGGTATCCCGCTTTTTTCGCACCAATGGCGCGCGATCTCTTCGGGCGTGGCTTCAAATTCCCGGTCATTATCAGGCACATCTGTAACACGGCCCAGCCGGATGCCGGCAACGCTGCGCACAGCCGGATTTGCGGTCAGATGAAAAAAATTGCGGTCGATCGCATAAAGATGCTCGCTCACTTCTTCGATCGATAGCACATGATCGGTCATGACAGGTTGCAGCGGAGTTCCCAGCAGGCGGCCGAACACGGTAAGATTGAACGCCAGCTGTCGTGGCCGCGCACCCGTCAGCGGAGGAGACAGGCCAATCGCCTCGGCACCTGACGATTCGACACCTGACGCCTTGCCGTCAACCAACCAGTCAAGCGCGCGGGCAATCGCCGCATCGCCGCCGGTGCGCGCCAGATCGGCAGGCATTGGTCCGTGTGCAACATGTCCGATTCCGCGCGCATAGAGTCCGGCGAGCAGAAACCCGGCGTCGCTATAGCCGAGCCAGCGTTTGGTGCGCGCCGCCTCTCCCATGCCCTTGATCGCGGCTTCTGCAATCCGGCACGCGCCATATCCGCCGCGTGCAAACCAGATCGCGTCGATGCTGGCATCATTGGCCATCGCGATCAGCGCGCCTGTTCGCGTTTCGTCATTCCCCGCGAAATGCCCGTCTGACAGAAAGCATTGCGGATCGACCACCAGTTCGGCGCGAGACCCTGAAAGCGCCGTCAGCCGATCAACGAGCGCGGGATCGAGCGGGCAGGCGGGAGCGATGATTCCGATCCGCATCTCACCTGCCTCCGAAGGTATCGCATTGTTCGGGGTCGCCTGTTTGCAACCCGCGTTTGAGCCATGCCATTCGCTGTTCGGCGCTGCCATGCGTCCATGCCGCTTCAACGACGACGCCCTGACTCGCCCGCTGGAGAACATCGTCACCGATCGCGTGCGCCGCACGCAATCCTTCCTCAACATCGCCTGGTTCGAGCCGGTTCTTGTTCTTCGCTGCCCAGACGCCAGCATAGCAATCGGCCTGCAATTCCATCGCGACTTGCAGCTTGTTCGACTGGACCTGGCTCGCGCGCGATTGTGCCGCGCGCACCTTTTCGGCTGTGCCGGTCAGATGCTGGAGGTGATGGCCAACTTCGTGCGAAATGACATAGGCTTGCGCAAAATCGCCGCTCGCGCCGAATTTCTGTGAAAGCTCGGTGTAAAAATCGGTGTCGAGATAAATGCCCTGATCGGCCGGGCAGTAAAATGGCCCCATTGCCGCTTGAGCGGCGCCGCACCCCGATTGGCCGCGGCCTGAATAGAATACGATCTTGGGTGCTGTGTAACCGCCATCGGTGAACAGCTTGCCCCATGTGAGATCGTTTGAGCGCAGCACCTGGCATGAGAATTTGCTCGCAGCATCAGCGTCGCAGCCGCCAACGCCATTGGGGCCAGCCACACCGCCGGTTTGCGCGGGGCTTTCAACCGCAGATGGCGTTCCGCTCATCGGCCCGAGTATCTGCGATGGACTGACGCCAAACACCAGCGCGCCGATGATGACGAGAATGAATGTGCCGCATCCCATGCTGCGCCCCAACGGCAATCCGCCGCCGCCGCCGGGAAAGCCAAACCCGCCGCCGCTCCCACGCTGGTCTTCGACGTTGACGTTGGTATCGAGATCGTCCAGCCGCATCAGCCATCCCTTCCGTGCCTGATCGCCGTCTTGCACCGGGCGCGGCTGCGATGCAATTGGCGGCGATTAACCAAAGGACAGATCGCGATGTTCCTCAAGGGTAAAACGGCATTGATCACCGGATCGACATCGGGAATCGGTGCCGCAATTGCAACCGCGCTTGCCGCAGAAGGCTGTGCTGTCATGCTCAACGGCTTTGGCGATCCCGATGTCATTGCAAAGCAGCGCGATGCGTTGACAGCGGCAAGCGGGGTCCAAACTGGCTACAGCGATGCCGATCTGTCCGATCCGGTGCAGGTCGATGCGCTGGCATCGCACTGCGTGGCAGAACTTGGCGCGCCCGATATCCTCATCAATAATGCCGGAATCCAGCATGTCTGCCCGGTCGAAACCTTCCCGCCCGAAATGTGGCGCAAGATGCACGCGATCATGGTCGATGCGCCGTTCCTTTTAATCCGCAGCCTTTTGCCTGCCATGAAGGACCGCGGATGGGGGCGGATCATCTCGAACGCGTCAGCACATGCCAGCGTCGCGAGCCCCAACAAATCGGCGTATATCGCGGCAAAGCACGCTGTGCTTGGGTTGACGCGCGCAATCGCCATGGAAACCGCGCAGGCCGGTGTCACAGTCAACTGCATTTCGCCGGGGTATGTCTGGACACCGCTCGTCGAAAACCAGATCCCCGATACGATGCGAACCCGCAACATGACCCGCGATGAAGTGATCAACGACGTGTTGCTCGCTGCCATTCCGCAAAAGCGGTTCGTGATGCCGGAACAGATTGGCGCGATGGCGGTTTTTCTGTGCTCCGATGCCGCAAGTGCAGTGACGGGCGCCAATCTGGCTGTCGATGGCGGCTGGACCACACATTAGCCGCAATGTGATGCGAACGGTGCAAAATAGCGGCTGAGGGTAAGCGCAGCGTATGAGTACCGCACGAACGATGATCATAGCGGGGATCGCAGCGCTCGCAGTCGGGTGCGTATCGGCGTCGGCAAAGCGCAAGCCGCAGATGCAAAAGGCGGTTGTCGCGGCCGATTGGAAAGTCGCCGTGACATCGCGCGATATGGACAGAATCCGCAACTGGCGCACAGCATTCGTCAAGGCGATCGATCAGGCGCGCGCCAAGGGCAATGGCGCAAGCATGGCGCGTGAGACGGTGTTGCTCGATCCTGACGCTTCTATCGGCGGCGCAGTGCCAGTGGCGGGGCTCTATCGTTGCCGGACGATCCGGATCGGCGGGCTGACCGCGCCTGCCTATGTTGTGTTTCCAAAAACAGGCTGCGCAATTACCGATGAAGGCGAAGTTGCGGGCTTTGCCAATTCGGGCGGAATGCAGCGCACGGCCGGGCTGATTTTCAAGAACGATGATAAGCGCGCGATTTTTCTCGGAACGATGATGATTGGCGATGAACGCCGCGCTATCGACTATGGTCGCGATGCGATGCGCGATATGGCAGGTGCAGTCGAACAAATCGGTCCGCAACGCTGGCGGCTGATCCTGCCCTTCCCCAGCTTCGGCAGCATGATCGAAGTTGTCGAAATCGTGCCCGTGGCTGCGGGCTAAGCGGCAAGCAAATTGGGCCGCTGGACAGCCGATTTGCGGATCAACGGGTTCGAATCCTTTTGCAGCTGTTCGACGGTGTCTGCAAAAACCGAACGTAACATCACGACAGGTTCGATCAATGGCGCCGGATCCTGATGCGATTCAACGCAATCGCGTGCCTCCAGCTCGATCGTTTCGGCAATTTCGGCAAGCCGCAGCGCGCCCAGTGGAAACGCTTCCTGTTTCAGCCGCTCGGCAGGCCCGATCATGGCAACGGCATCATGTGCGCGCAGTGCATTTTCGATGCTGGCAATCGCGGCAACGCCTTCTTCATGAAGGTACGTCAGCGTCCGCCAGAACTGATCGCCAAGCCGCTGCCGTTCGGCAGCAAGGCTTGGCCAGTCGATCAGGTCTGCGGCGTCAGGTTCGGTCTGGCCGTACATGGCCTTCACTCCAAATGGCATGCCGCAGGGAATGACAGAGTGCGCTTAACACAATGGTTTACGCATAAGGTAAATACAGGCTCAGTTTGGCGTTTCTTCGGGCGCTTTTGCGACGGCGACGAGCGCTGGACGCAGCAATCGATCGCGAATCATGTATCCCGCCTGCATTTCCTGAACAATCGTGCCGGGCGGCGCATCGGCGCTCGGCAGTTCGATCATGGCCTGATGACGATTGGGATCGAGCGGTTGCCCGATCGCGACCATCCGGCTGATGCCATTGCGCTCGAACACGGCGGTCAGTTCGCGCAACGTGGCCTCAAGCCCTGTGACAAGGCCTTTGTTGGCCTCATCGGCCCGCAAGGTTTCGGGCATGGCATCAAGCGCGCGGGCAAGATTGTCGGCAACCGACAGGATGTCGCGGGCAAAGCCGGTTGCGGCATAAGCCCGTGCGTCCTGGGCATCCTTTTCAAGGCGGCGGCGCACATTCTGTGTTTCGGCTTGCGCGTAAAGCACGGCCTGTTTTGCATCGGCGAGCTCGGCTTCAAGCGCTCCGATACTATCCTCGAGTGCAAGCTCTTCGGCTTCAAGACTTTCGGCTTCGGTCAATTCGGTTTCGGCCAGTTCTGATTCGGACGGGTGTTCGGTCATTAACGCATCAATCTCGACAAGGTTTGGGCAGTGAAATCCACCATGGGGACGATCCGTGCGTAATTCAACCGCGTCGGCCCGATCACACCGACGACACCGACCACGCGTCCGTCACGTCCGTGATAGGGGGCGGCGATCACCGATGATCCCGATAGCGCGAACAGATTATTCTCAGCGCCGATAAACACCTTCGTCGCCATCCCGTCGCGCGCAAATTCGAGCAATTTTGCAATCTCCTGCTTGCCCTCGATTTCTTCGAGCAACAGACGAACACGATCAAGATCGATTGCCGTGGTGCTGTCGAGCAAGTTGGCGGTGCCGCGAACGATCAGAACGGATCGCTGCGCCGCATCGGTAGCCCAGTCGGCAAGACCCGCCACGATCAAGGCCTGTGCGGCACTGTCGAGCGTCGCCCGCGCGGCCGCAATTTCGCGCTCGATCATCACGCTGGCTTCGGCAAGCGTCTTGCCGCTCAATCGTGCCGTCATGAAGTTTCCAGCCTCAACAAGCGCTGTTGGCGTCATGTTTCCCGGCAAATCGATCACGCGGTTTTCAACGATACCATCATCGCTGACCAGCACCAGCAGTGCCTGACGATCCGAAAGCGGCACGAACGAAAACTGCCGCGCGCGCGCTTCATGCGGGGGGACCAGCACCAGCCCCGCGCACGCCGATAGCCCCGACAGCGCGGCGCTTGCGGCTGCCAGCGCATCTTCGACAGGGCCAGGTTCCCGCACCCGCGCTTCGATCGCCGCGCGTTCGGCCGCTGTCGGTTCTGCAACCTGCATCATGCCATCGACAAACAGCCGCAGACCTGTTTCGGTTGGCAGCCGTCCCGCAGATGTGTGCGGGGCCGCGAGCAGCCCGACATTTTCGAGATCCTGCATCACATTGCGGATCGATGCCGGCGACAGGTTCAGCCCGCCTGTATCGGCAATTGTGCGAGACCCCACCGGCATCCCGTCGCCGAGATAGGATTCGACCACAAGGCGGAACACTTCGCGCGCGCGGGTGGTGAGTTCGGGAACCGAGGTCATGCCGTCAATCTAGGATGTCTTGAGCCGCATCGCAAAGAACCCCAGAATATCGTCGAGCGCCGCGCGCGTGGGCTCGCCTTCGCGATCGATCAGGTGATGCGTCACGACGCAGTGCGGGTTCTTGTGCGGGCTATCGGGATTGGCATGAATGTCATCGATCACCGTCGGCTCGAACCTGTCTCCAAGCGCTGTGGCATAAGCGGCGAAGCGTTCGGCCTTGCAGAAACTGTCTCCGGCAAAGCGATAGGCGCGCACGGTCAGATCATCGGCGTCGAGCCGCGCCTTGACTGCGGCAAGTTCGGCAGGCGCGATGTGCATTCCTGCCGAATTGCCAAGCGGTAGCGATGGTTGCGACAGCACAGGCGCGATCACCGATTTTTCGAGCATCATCGACAGCGCGAAATTGCCGGTAAAGCACATGCCGATCGCGCCGACGCCCGGCCCCCCCGATTCGGCGTGCGCCTGTGCCGCCAAGGCCCGGAGCCAGTGTGTCACAGGGCTTGACGCGTCGGCGGCGAACGCGCGAAACTCGCGGCTGATGCACGTGCGCGCGATCGTCCCCAATGTGCCAAGCGATCCGGGGGCTGCCCCGTCGCGACCGAACAGATGCGGCATATAAACGGTGAAGCCCGCATCGCGCACCAACCTTGCAAAATGCGCCACATACGGCGTGATCCCCGGCATTTCGGCCATGACGATCACAGCAGGGCCGCTGCCTGCGGTCCAGACGCGCTTGGTCTTGCCAAGCAAAGTGATGTCTCGCGCGGTGAAATCGTCAAGCGCATCGTCGCGCCAGACAGGCGGTGCTGTTGTCATGTGTCCCCCCATTGCAGCAGGGCTGGCGCGCCATGGCTTGCCCGGCTATCTGCGCCGCACTTCATGTAAAGGACAAGTCAAAATGCGCCCATCGGGACGCGCG
>JANOQL010000050.1:0-8630 GCA_031414835.1 Sphingomonadales bacterium
GGCTGATCGCGTTCGGGCAGCCAGTCGAAATAATCGAACGCCTGTGCCTGCGCCTTCAAAAGGTCTTTGCCCGCGGACTTCTGTTCGACGATCAGCGTGCCCGGCCAGAACAGATCGATGAACCCGCGCCGGTTGGCAGCAAGGCTTTCGACGCGTTTCTCATAAACGCTGACCGCGCGGCGGCTGATCCCGAACACGGCGAAAAATTCGTTGTAGAAACTCTGCGTTTCGCCCTTTTCATAATGTGCATCGGCCCAGTCCGCGCTGAACGCTTTGGCACGCCGCCTGATTTCATCCCAACCGAGGCGCATGGATTCCCCTTTCGTCGCGATCACCCTGCCTGTCAGCGTCGCATAAATCCAGCCTGTGTGTTGCGCAGTGCGAAACCGGGGCGGCGCACTTGTGTTGCTCAAACGCAACACTACATTCCCGAATATGAACCTCGAAAAATTCACTGAGCGCGCCAAAGGCTTTCTCCAGTCGGCGCAAACCGTTTCGATCCGGATGAGCCATCAGCGGATTTCGCCTGAGCATTTGCTCAAGGCGCTGCTCGAAGATGAGCAGGGGATGGCATCTGGCCTGATCAAGGCGTCGGGCGGCGATGCGGCGGTTGCGCTGCGTGAGACCGATGCGGCATTGGCGAAGATTCCGTCGGTATCGGGCGGTGGCGCACAGGCGACGCCGGGGATCGATAACGATCTGGTGCGGGTGCTCGATCAGGCCGAACAGGTCGCGGCCAAGGCGAGCGACAGCTATGTGACGGTTGAGCGGATGCTGATCGCATTGACGCTTGCAACGACGACAGCTGCAGGCAAGGCGCTGGCGGCGGCTGGCGTGAAAGCTGAGGCTCTCAACGCAGCGATCAATGAACTGCGCAAGGGCAAGACCGCCGACACCGCGTCTGCCGAGGATCGCTACGACGCGCTCAAGAAATTCGCACGCGATCTGACCGAGGCGGCGCGCGCAGGCAAGCTCGATCCGGTCATTGGCCGCGATGAGGAAATCCGCCGGACGATCCAGATTTTGGCACGGCGGACCAAGAACAATCCCGTGCTGATCGGCGAACCCGGTGTCGGCAAGACCGCGATTGCCGAAGGCCTCGCGCTGCGGATTGCCAACGGGGATGTGCCCGATACATTGAAGGACCGCGCGCTGATGTCGCTCGATATGGGCGCGCTGATCGCAGGGGCCAAATATCGCGGTGAGTTCGAGGAACGGCTCAAGGGCGTGCTCGATGAGGTCAAGGCCGCCGAGGGGCATATCGTGCTGTTCATCGATGAAATGCACACGCTGATCGGCGCGGGCAAGGGCGAAGGCGCTATGGATGCCTCGAACCTGTTGAAGCCCGCCTTGGCGCGAGGCGAGCTTCACTGCATCGGTGCCACGACGCTCGATGAGTATCGCAAGCATGTCGAAAAAGATGCGGCACTCCAGCGGCGGTTCCAGCCGGTGTTCATCGGCGAGCCGACCGTTGAGGACACCATCTCGATCCTGCGCGGGCTGAAGGAAAAATACGAGCTTCACCACGGTGTGCGGATTACCGATGGGGCGTTGGTGTCCGCCGCGACGCTCTCGCACCGCTATATCTCCGACCGCTTCCTGCCCGACAAGGCGATCGACCTGATGGACGAAGCTGCATCGCGGCTGCGGATGGAGGTTGAGAGCAAGCCCGAGGAAATCGAGGCGCTCGACCGGCGGATCATCCAGCTCAAGATCGAGCGCGAGGCGTTGAAGAAGGAAACCGACCGCGCATCGCAGGATCGGCTGGCAACGCTCGAAGGCGATCTTGCCAATCTCGGACAGCAATCGGCTGAACTCACCACGCGCTGGCAGGGCGAAAAGGACAAGATTGCTGGCGAGGCGACAATCAAGGCCGCGCTCGATCATGCTCGACTGGAACTCGATCAGGCGCAGCGCGGCGGCGATCTCGCGCGCGCAGGTGAGCTGCAATATGGCACGATTCCCGGGCTTGAAAAGCAGCTCGCCGATGCGGCGGGCGCTGCCGAAGGCGCGATGCTGCGCGAGGAAGTGACGGCAGAGGACATCGCGTCTGTCGTCGCCAAATGGACCGGCATTCCGGTCGAACGGATGATGACCGGCGAACGCGAAAAGCTGCTCGCGATGGAAACGACGATCGGCCAGCGGGTGATCGGACAGGCCGATGCGGTGAAGGCGGTTTCGACCGCCGTGCGCCGTGCGCGTGCGGGGTTGCAGGATCCCAACCGGCCGTTGGGCAGCTTCCTGTTCCTGGGGCCAACGGGCGTCGGCAAGACTGAGCTGACCAAGGCGCTCGCAGGCTTCCTGTTCGACGACGATGCCGCGATGGTGCGGATCGACATGAGCGAATTTATGGAAAAGCATTCAGTCGCGCGGCTGATCGGCGCGCCTCCGGGCTATGTCGGTTATGAAGAAGGCGGGGTGCTGACCGAGGCGGTCCGCCGCCGCCCATATCAAGTCGTGCTGTTCGACGAGGTTGAGAAGGCGCACGGCGATGTGTTCAACATCCTGTTGCAAGTGCTCGACGATGGCCGTCTGACCGATGGCCAGGGACGGACGGTCGATTTCACCAATACGATCATCGTGCTGACAT
This sequence comes from Sphingomonadales bacterium, assembly GCA_031414835.1. Taxonomy (GTDB): domain Bacteria; phylum Pseudomonadota; class Alphaproteobacteria; order Sphingomonadales; family Sphingomonadaceae; genus Aquisediminimonas. The sequence continues at coordinate 2,591 of JANOQL010000050.1, forward strand.
CGAACCTTGGTTCGCAATACATCGCCGCATTGGGCGAGGGCGAAAGTGTGGCCTCGGTCGAGCCGCAGGTGATGGAGATCGTCCGCGGCCATTTCCGTCCCGAGTTTTTGAACCGGCTCGATGAGATCATACTGTTTCACAGGCTGGCGGCAGAGCATATGGCCCCGATCGTCGACATCCAGGTCGGGCGGGTCAGCAAGCTGCTCAAGGATCGCAAGGTGACGCTCGATTTGACGCAGGCGGCGCGCGACTGGCTTGGGCGGGTGGGTTACGATCCGGTCTACGGGGCAAGGCCATTGAAGCGCGCAGTGCAGCGGTATCTGCAAGACCCGCTAGCGGATCTGATCTTGCGCGGTGACGTGCCTGACGGCAGCACGGTCAGGATCGACGAGGGCGATGGCGGACTGAAGCTGGCGGTTGGCTAAACCAGCCAGCGCCGTCGCGCTTCGGCCAAGGCCGCATATTTGGGCACATCGTTCGCCAGCTTGGCGAGCGCGTGACGCCGTAACCGCGCAAGGATGCCCGGCGTTGCCAGCGTCAGCCGCCCGGCGATCAGATCGTCGGCGAGCGCGCGGTCGTGCACGGTAACTGGCGCATCGCTTTCGCGAATGAGCATCCCCAATGCGTTCATCGCGACGGCGGCCATGAACTTGTCGCGCCCTTGGGTGCCTGGCTTGACTTCGCGGTCGATCCAGTCGCGGACCGCCGATAGCAGTTCGGCGGCCGATGGCTCCCCCATCCGGCGCGGCACCGGCGGCGCTTCAGGTGTCAGCGGCAGCGCTTGCGTTTCGGGCGCATCGGCTTCGAGCAGCAGCAGCAGATCGAGTTCATTTTCGCTCGTCCGTCGCCCGATCACCGCCCGTTCGAGGCTCGGGTCGACGCCGCTCCGCCAGATTTCACCCATCTGGAGGCAGCCCAATGCCCACCAGAGCGTGCGATAGATCAGCCAGAAGCGGAACCGCGACGCATCGACGGTGCGGCCGCTTTCCGCCTCATACGCCGCGAACAGGTCTTCGAGAGACCCCGCGCCATATGCGAGCTTGTCGATATGCCCGAACCGCCAGACGGTCATGCAGCCATAGGCCAGATCTTCGTGCCAATCGCCCCAATGCGCCAGTTCCCAATCGAGCACGGCGGCAAGCCCGACTGGACCGACCATCAGATTGCCCATCCTGAAATCGCCATGGACGAGCACTGGATCGATCGCATCGGGCAGATGATCGCGGCACCATTTGATCGCCAGCGCAATGATCGGGCGATCGCCGCCATAGGTCTCAAAGCGCGCCGCAAGGTCTTCGAGCGCGGCGGCAGTGTTCATTGTGGGGATGCCCGGCACAGCATCATTGGAGATGGCGTGAATCCGGGCCAGTTCGCGGCCTGCATCGTTCACGAGGCTGGCAGGCGGATCGGCAAGGATCGCTTGCGGACTGACCTCGGCCTCGATCCGCTTCATGATGTAGCCGCTGCCAAGATCGTCGCCTGCGCCAATCTCTCCGACAACTTCTGGGGCAAGAACGCCTGCTGCCCGCGCCGCGCGGACAAGAGCCGCTTCGACGTCATGGCCATAAGGTCTGCCATCCATCATCGAGGCAGACGGCGCGCGGCGTAGCACATAGCCTGCCCCGCCCCAATCGAACGACCAGCTTTCCATGCTCGCGCCGCCCGACAATCGCATCAGATTCGATACCGGCAGCGCCGCACCACCGCCGATCCGGGTGAGCGCCGATTCGAGTTTGGCAGGATCGAGGCTCACCGGTCTCTCCAATAGGCAAACGCCGCAGACTGAATGGCATCGATATGCGCGCGGGCGTCGGGGCCTGTCCAGAGCCCGGCATAATCGGTGCGCCCGGTCCACCAGCCCTGCCCCGGCAACCCATCGCTTTCGCGCACCACCAGAACGGCGAGTTCAGGCTCTCCTGCCTCTGCCGCACGCGTGTCAACGGCATCCAAAGTCCGGCAGACCTGCCGCATTTTGGGCCGGGTGAAGCGCAACCCCAATTGTGCGAGCAGTTCGGAATAGCTCAGTGCGCGGCCTTCGCGTGCGGCTTGACGGACTAGCGATTCGATCAACGCGACGTCATGGATCGCCGCGGTATCGGCAGGATCGTCAAGCGCATATTCGTCGATCATGCCAGCGCCTTTTCAAGGATCACGAAGCGCAGATCGTCACGCTTGGGCGCGCCAAAACGATCATCGCCATAGGGAAAGGGCGCAGTCTCTCCAGTATCGATATAACCCTTGCGGACATACCAGGCGATAAGTTCGGGGCGCTGTTCGATCACTGTCATCCGTGCGCGAGACAGCGCCCAATTGTCGCGAATCATGGCTTCAGCAGCATCGAGCAGCCGCGCACCCCAGCCGCCGCCTTGCGCATCTGGCCGAACAGTAACCATGCCGACATAGCCATAGCCGTCGCGCTGTTCGACGGCCACGCAGGCAAACATGTGCCCCGCCTCTTCGAACACAAGCAGATCCTGCTGCGGATCGGCGATCATCTCGGCAAGCATCGTTGGGTCGGTGCGCTGCCCGCCAAGCAACGCTTCCTCGTTGGTCCAACCTGCCTTGCTACTCTCCCCCCGATACGCCGAGGTGATCAGCGCGAAGAGAGCCGGAATGTCGGCGTGCGTGGCGCTGCGCCAGTCTGCCATGGTTCAGGCCGCGAACCGCGCCAGCCTTCCGCCGATAATCTCGTTCGCTTCGGCCATGATCCGGTCGATCAGTTCCTTGCAGGTCGGGATATCGTTGATCAGCCCGGCAACCATGCCGCAGCTCCATGCGCCTGCATCCATCGTGCCGTCCATCATGATCTTGGGATACACGCCTGCGACTTCGCCCATAATATCTTCGAACTTGATGTCCTTGCCAAGTTCCCGCTCCTTTTCGAGCAGGCGTTCGACCGCAACATTGGTCAGCACGCGTTCGGTGTTCCGCAGCGGGCGCATCACAAGCCGTGTATCGAGTTCGGACGCGGCGACGATGGCATCCTTCACATTCTGGTGCACCGGCGCTTCGACCGTGGCGATGAAGCGCGTGCCCATGTTCATCCCGTCTGCCCCCATAGCGAGTGCCGCCACAAGGCTGCGGCCATCGGCCATGCCGCCTGATGCGACGAACGGAATTTCAAGCTCGTCAGCTGCGCGCGGCAGCAGGATCATGTTGGGAATATCGTCTTCGCCTGGATGCCCGCCGCATTCGAACCCATCGACCGAGACGGCATCGCAGCCAATCCGCTGTGCCTTCAACGCATGGCGGACGGCGGTGCATTTGTGGATGATCTTGACGCCTGCTTCATGCAGCGCGGGGATCACCTGTTGCGGGTTGTTCCCCGCGGTTTCGACAGCTTTCACCCCGCCTTCGAGGATCGCTTTCACCATACCGGGATAATCGGGCGAATTGACAACGGGGAGGAAGGTGAGGTTCACCCCGAACGGCTTGTCGGTCATTGTGCGGCACTTGGCGATTTCATCTGCCAATGCGGCAGCCGAAGGCTGGGTCAGCGCGGTGATGATCCCGAGACCGCCTGCGTTCGACACTGCCGCGGCGAGTTCGGCGAACCCCACATAGTGCATCCCGCCCTGGATGATCGGATGTTCGATGCCGAACATTTCGGTGATCGCTGTTTTCATGGAGTTCGAATCCTCTTCCCGTGTGTTTAAGCCTGTCTGCGGACGATTGACGTTTGCGTCAACCAACCGAGCGTTGCGCGCCACTGGTGAAAATGGCGTGGCTTGCGGGCAGGAGCAAACGCGATAGACTGGTGGTCGCAGGGGGACGGGGATGAGATTGGCAGAATTGCCGTTGCTGGCTGATCTCGATCCGGCCGCACTTGCCGATCTTGAACTGGCGGCGACTCCGTTTGCCGCAAAGGGGGGCGAAACGCTGTTCCGTCAGGGGGATGAGGCCTGCGCGCTTTATATTCTGACACACGGCCGGATCAGTATCGCCAGCCGTACGCCGGGCGATGAGGAGGTTCATGTCGTCGAAGCAGGACCGGGCGCAATGGTCGGCGAACTCGGGCTGCTCGATGGCGGCAGGCGGTCGGCCACCGCGCGCGCCGCATCGGATTGCAGCGGCATCGCCATCAGTTTGGCGCGGTTCCGCGGGCTTGCCGCAATCGGGCGGCCGGCGGCGTTTGCGCTCGCAGACCGGATCAGGATTGGTGTTGCACAGCGTTTCCGCGCGACAATTACCGCGGTTGCCGCACAGTCAGCTTATGAGGAGGCATTGCTGCGGTCTGCGGCCAGCTATGCGTTGCCCCCAGCCAGCCCAGCCAACGATCTTGCTCCGATGCTACGCGGGCTGGTGCGGTTTTCGGGCCTGTCTGACGCGGACGCGGTGGCACTTGTCGCGATAAGCGAGCGGATCGATGCGCCGCTTGGATCGCGGATAGCAACTGCAGGCGATGCCCCCGACGCGATCTACATCGTGTTGCGCGGGGCGGTGCGAACGGGCCTGCCGAGGGCAAATGGGATCGAGCCAATCGCGGTTCACGGGCCGGGTGAGTTCGCCGGACTTGCCGCGATGATTGATCGAGAGCCTTTTCCGCTGGCTATCGAGACCGCCGAAGCCGCAATCCTGCTGCGGATCGAACGCGTCGCTTTCGAAACGCTGCGCAGCCGAACCGATGAGCTTGCGCACCGGGTGTTCGATCTGGCCGGGCAGCAACTCGTCCGCGATCTGCGCCGCGCCACCCGCCATCTGGGGCGCGCCGAAGCGCTCGCCCGCTTCCGCGCGGGAGGGCAAGGCTGATGTGCCGGATGCTGGGCTATCTCGGGTCGCCAGTGCCGGTTACCGACCTGCTCTATGCGCCCGATTCGTCGCTGCTCAACCAGACCATCGATGCGCAAATGCTCGGAATGCTCAATCTGGCGGGCTTCGGCCTTGCCGCGTGGGACAGCGTGTCGCACCAGCCAACAGAGCCGTTCCTCTATCGCAGCACGCAAGTCGCGATTTTCGACCGCAATCTGAAGGCGCTTGCAGGCAAGGTCAAAACCGACGCGATGCTCGCGCATGTTCGCGGTGTGCCGTACAACCCCGGCGTCCAGATCAGCGAGCAGAACGTCCATCCGTTCCGCTTCGATGGCGTCCCGCTGGCAATGGCGCATAATGGCGATCTGGCGCGGTTCCGCGAGATGCGGTTCGATTTGCTCGACCATATTCGCCCTGAATTTGCCGCACGCATCCAAGGATCGACCGACAGCGAATGGATTTACGCGCTCATTGTATCCGCCCTCGACGATCCATCGGTCCGGCCCGGACCCGACGCACTGCTCAAGGCCGTCACTCATGCCTTTGCGGTGATCCGCGGGGTGCGCGCCGCACATGGCATTGCCCAATCGAGCTCGGCGAACATCATCGCGTGCGACGGGCAAAGCCTTATTGCCACGCGCTTCACCTTCGATTTCGGCTGCTTCGACGCGCGCGCCCTGCAGGGCAGCACTGAGTTCCTCAGCCAATGGTACACGTTGGGCCGCGACTATGGCCTCCACGATGGCGAATGGAAACTGACCGGCGGCGCGGCCAACGCCGATAGCGTGATCGTGGCGAGCGAGCCGCTGACCCGCGACGTATCGACGTGGGTCGAGGTGCCTGAATATGCGGCGCTGGTCGTGCGGCTTGATGGCGACCGGCGACATGCGCAGCTGGTGGCATTGGATGTTTGATCTTGCCCCAGCTTGCTTTGCTGTCACCCCGTCCAGGCTAAGCGTGTCTAAGCCCTGCCTGAAACCACGGATAACAAAAAGCAGCCCTTCGACACGCTCAGGGGTTCGGACAAGGTCGTCACTTCACGCTGCGAGCAGTGGCGAGTTCGGGCCGTTGCGCTAATGGCAGCATTCCGGTCTTCCACACGATCACAGCCAGCAGGATCAGCGGCGTGAGCGGCATGATGTTGGCAGGTGGTGCGGGCATCATCATCTGCACCAGTCCTCCGAGTGAGACGAGAAACAGCACTGCGATCCAGCGCTGCTTCACACCGCGGTGCAACGCCCAGGCGACAGCGGCAATCAGCATCAGGTGATCGTACATATAAAGATAGGGG
>JANOQL010000051.1:0-1687 GCA_031414835.1 Sphingomonadales bacterium
TCGGGCTTCAACGGGTCTTCAGCATTCGACAGGCCGTTATGCCCGCCTGCCAGCCACGGGTCTTCATAAACGACCGCCGACAGCAGATGCGGCACCTTCGAGTAAGCACGCTTCCACAACGCGCGGAAGGCCCGGCCCGAGCTGACGATCGGCAGATACGACACGTCATACTGCGCCGCAATTTCGGACAGTTTGTAGGGCATTCCTGCCCCGCACGTCACGCCCGCGATCTTGCCTCGAGTCGCTTCGAGAACGCCGTGAAGGATCGGCTGCGCGCCGCCCATTTCCCACAACACATTGATGTTGATCGCGCCTTTGCCGTCGGACAATTCCCACGCGCGTTCGACCTGCGCGACGGCGCCATCGATGCCATATTGAATGAGTTCGTCATGGCGTTCGCGGCGCGTTTTGGCGGCATAGACCTGCGGCACGATCTTGCCTGTCGGATCGTAGCTATCGGCATTGACTGCGCTGATCGTGCCGATCCCGCCCGCAGCGGCCCATGCGCCCGAACTGGCGTGATTGGTCGCCGAAACACCCTTGCCGCCCTCGATCAGCGGCCAGACTTCGCGACCGCGGTAGACGATTGGCTTCAAACCCTTGAACATCGATACTCCTTCGAGCGGCCCCCGCCTGCTGTGTGCTGCTATAGCGCAGCCCGCCTGAAATGCGCGTGGTTTTTGTAAGAGGGAAACTAGCCGGGAATGCCGTAAAGCGCACGATAGGCGGCAATCATGACAGTTTCATCGTGATGTTCGCGGGCATGAGATTGGTTTGCAACCCCGAGATGGATTCGAAGATCGGGTGATGTAACCAGCGTTCGCAACGCTTCTGCCATCTGCTTTTCGCCTCCTGCTGGAACCACAAACGGCAATTGATCGGCGGGAAGGATCGCCGAGACATCGCCGACATCGGTTGCAACAACTGGCAACCCTGATGCCATCGCCTCGATCAGCGAAATCGGAAACTGCTCGCTGTGCGATGACAGCGCGAAGACATCGAATAGCCCCAAATACCGATCGGGGTGCAGCAGAAACCCTGGCAGGTGAACGCGATCGATAACGCCGCAGCGTTCGGCTTCAGACAGGATCGCCGCGCGCTCGCTGCCTTCCCCTACGATCACGAGCCGGACATGATCGGGCAGCATCGCAAACGCCCGCACGAGCATCGTCAGGTTTTTAACCGGACGCAGCCCTGCGAGCGTGCCAATCCAAACCTCTCCATCTGCCTTACGCAATCCGGGGATCGCATCGGGCGCTGGCGTTTGCCGATACGCGGCACAATCGATTCCGTTGCCGATCCTGTGAATGCGGCTGGCGGGCTGGTGCCAAACGTCACGCGCAACCGACTCGAGCGTCACACTCGGCACCACCAGCGCCTTGGCAGTCGGCAGCATCAGGCGGCGAAAGCCATTGCGTTTCCAGTTCAGCCGTCGCGATTCATCGGCGTTGAAGCCGTCTTCATGGTGGATCAGCGGCGGACAATTGCTGGGGAACAGCCGCCGCGCAGCCACTGCATCCATCGCCCCCCAATTATAGGTCAGCACCAGATCGAACCTGCGCATATAGGCGGCTAGATCGCGGTAGCGCGACAGCCCGGGCTTGCCATAGAGCGGAGGCGCAGCATCGCCCGGGAAGTTGACCCGGATCTGCGGATCGATGGCATCGCGCGCGCCTGTTGCATCGGG
>JANOQL010000052.1:0-4403 GCA_031414835.1 Sphingomonadales bacterium
ATATACGGCGGCAACGGCATCGTCCCTGCGCGATGGAGCAAAACCTCCACAGCCTCGTCACCGGCAAAAGTCAGCAACCAGCTGCCATCATCGCCGCGATCCGACGCCATTGCCGAAACAGCCGAGCCAAAATCGATCGCATCGCCATCGTGTAACCTCCTGCCGTTGCGCACAAAGGCGCGCCAGCCGCGCAGGCCTTCGCGCTTGTGCAGCGTAGCCCCGATCCGCGCTTTACCGCGCCGTCCTTCGAGTTGCGCCGGAATGACTTTCGTATCGTTGAAGACGAGACAATCGCCCGCTTGCAGCAGCGCTGGCAGCTCGCCGACCCCGTGATCGGCCATACCGTGGGGTCGCACGACCAGCATTCGCGCTGAGTCACGCGGTTCGGCCGGCCGCAGCGCAATGCAATGGGCTGGCAAATCGAAATCGAAATCGGAAACCCGCACGGTTTAGAAAATGCCGAAGCGCTTCTTCCGCTTTTTCTTCTTTTCAACAGGCGGTGGTGTTGCGGCGACTTCAGGTGCCGGTGCCGGTGCCGGTGCGGGTGCTGCCTCAGCCGCCGGTGCCACTGTCGCGACGGGTGGCAACGGAACCTTTGCTGCGTCAGGGCCATCGGCCTGTATATAGGCCTTCACAATCCGGCTGGGAGCCGCTGGCGGTTCGCCGCGCATGATGCCATCGACGAACTGCATTCCCGAAATCACCCGCCCGAAAACTGTATATTTGCCGTCAAGCCGAAGCACCGGATCGAACACAATGAAAAACTGGCTGTTCGCCGAATTGGGATCATCGGTGCGCGCCATCGACACCGCCCCGCGCAAATGCGGAAGGTCGTTGAATTCAGCTTTCAAATCGGGAAGCGGCGATCCGCCCGCCCCTGTTCCCTGCGGATCGCCGGTTTGCGCCATGAAGCCGTCAATCACGCGATGGAACAACAGCCCGTCGTAAAACCCTGCACGCGTCAGCAGCTTGATCCGCTCGATATGGCCAGGCGCCTTGTCGGGCCGCAACTGGATAGCGACATTGCCGCCGGTCGAAAGCTGCAGCACCAACGTGTTCTGCGGCTCGGGCGGGGGTGGCGGTGTCGGGACGACTGGCACCTGCGCAAAGGTCGCAGTAGCAACAACGCCGAGCAGCACTCCAAGCCATTTCAGAAAACGCATGAACCAAGTTCTCCTATGTCCGATGGCAGTCAGCTACACATCCGTCACTGAATGTAAGCTGAGCCACTCCGGCGTTCGCGAGCGCTGTTGCGCCGAACCAGATGCAAAATCAATCCGCGCTTCCGGCATCGCGCAAAATCGAATCGGCAGACATTAGCCATTTGTCAAAGTTTACATGTCATTCACGCTCAATTGTAACAGGGGTGCAACTCGCGACCCCGGCATAATGCGGATTGGCCAATGAGCGCATTCGGAAGACGAAACCCGCCCGGTGGAACCGGACAAAATCGCCCCGCATTCGGCGTTGCGCGCCCTATGCAAGGCGCTGGACCCAATTCGCTCATGCGCGAAGATGAACCCGGCGGCACGCAATTTCCGCCGATTTCTTCTGTGCCGCTGCCCGGTCATCAGGATATTGTCAGCGAAGCGGCGCCGATGGATGCGATGGCGCGATTGGCGCAGCGCGAAGCTGCGCTCGACGAAGCTCCTGTCAAGGCCGAAGGGTTCGAAGCCTCTGTTCATAAGATCAAGGAACAGGTGCTCCCGCGTCTGCTCGAACGGATCGATCCCGAAGCCGCAGCAACGCTGAGCAAGGATGAACTGGCCGAAGAATTCCGCCCGATCATCGGCGAAGTGCTCGCCGAACTCAAGCTCACGCTCAATCGCCGCGAACAATTTGCGCTCGAAAAGGTGCTCGTCGACGAACTGCTGGGCCTGGGGCCGCTCGAAGAATTGCTCAACGATCCACTGATTACCGATATCATGGTCAATGGGCCTGATCAGACCTACATCGAAAAAAAGGGCCAGCTTACGATTGCGCCGATCCAGTTCCGTGATGAAGCGCATCTGTTTCAGATCGCACAGCGCATTTGTAACTCGGTCGGCCGCCGGATCGATCAGACAACCCCACTCGCCGATGCGCGGCTTGCCGATGGCAGCCGCGTCAACGTCATCGTCCCGCCGCTCAGCTTGCGCGGAACAGCGATCTCGATTCGTAAATTTTCCGCCAAACCGATTACCATCGACATGATGGCCAAGGGCGGATCGATGAACGACAAGATGGCCACCGTCCTCAAGATCGCGGGCGCATGCCGGTTCAACATCGTCATTTCGGGCGGCACCGGCTCGGGCAAGACAACGATGCTCAACGCCTTGTCGAAGATGATCGATCCTGGCGAACGCGTCATCACGATCGAAGATGCCGCCGAACTTCGCTTGCAACAGCCACATTGGCTGCCGCTCGAAACGCGACCTGCAAACCTTGAAGGTGCCGGCGAGGTTTCGATCCGCGATCTTGTGAAGAACAGCCTTCGTATGCGGCCCGATCGCGTGATCCTCGGCGAAATTCGTGGACAGGAATGTTTCGATCTTCTGGCCGCGATGAACACCGGCCACGATGGATCAATGTGCACGCTCCACTCGAACAGCCCGCGCGAAGCCTTGGGTCGTATGGAAAACATGGTGATGATGGGCGATATCAAGATGCCCAAGGAAGCGATCAGCCGCCAGATCGCCGACTCGGTCGATCTCATCATTCAGGTCAAACGTCTGCGTGACGGCTCTCGCCGGATCACCAACATTACCGAAGTGATCGGGATGGAAGGTCCGGTGATCGTGACGCAGGAACTGTTCAAGTTCGAATATCTATCCGAAGGTGCCGACGGCAAGATCGTCGGCGAGTATCGTTCGATGGGTCTGCGCCCTTATACGCTCGACAAGGCGCGGCAATACGGGTTCGATCAGCCGCTGCTTGAAGCATGCCTCTGAGCGAGACGATTCTGCGATTGGGCTCTGGTTGACGGCATTTACCGCTGTGTAAGGTCCGTATTGTAACGCGTATCCCTCTCTTGGGCGGACCAACACTCTGATGGCGCGGATCAATTTCTGGCGAAGCGAAAACGTATCTGCTGACACATCGGGCGATGCTATGCCTGCAACGCATGTCCGGCAGCGACCGACTGGCAGTAACGCCGAAGAGGCATTGATTCTGCTTCGGCAATATGAAGATTCGGGCCACGGCTGGTTTTGGTCTACCGATGCAGACGGACGAATCGTCTATTTGAGCAACACTGTGGCTTCGCTGCTCGGCGAAAAAAACGGTGTCGCCGCAGGTTCGGTATTTGCCGATCTTTTCCAGCGCGCGGAAAACGATGGCGTGCCAACACGAACGTTATCGTTCCTGTTTGCCAAGCATTCGAAATTCGAACGGCTGATGGTCAAGCCTGCACAAGCCGAATGCGATCGCTGGTGGGCGCTTTCGGGTGTCCCGCAGTTCGACGGTTCCGGGAAATTCACTGGGTTTCGCGGCGTCGGCATCGACGTAACCGATGACAAGCGTACATCCGAAACCGCATCGCATCTGGCGCTGTCCGACGCACTGACCGGGCTTCCCAACCGACTGCGCCTCTCACAGGTGCTTGAAGCCAATCTCAGCAACATCGGACTTCACAAACGCCCATGCGCAGTGATGCTGATCGATCTCGACCGGTTCAAACACGTCAACGATACGCTTGGCCATCCGGCGGGAGATGCGCTCCTCAAGCAGGTTTCGGAACGGCTGTGCCGGATCGTCGGTGACGATGAAAAAGTCTTCCGGTTGGGTGGCGACGAGTTCAAGGTCGTTCTGAGGGATTGCGAAGATCGCGGAGAGCTCGGACGGATTGCCAATGATGTGATCGCGATCGTGTCTCAGCCCTATTCGGTCAATGGCAGCCGCTGCATCATCGGGGCGTCGATCGGCGTGGCCATCGCGCCATTCGACGGATGCGATGCCGATGAACTGATCCGCAACGCCGATCTTGCGCTTTATGCCGCAAAAGGAGGCGGGCGCGGCCGATTCCATTTCTTTTCGGAGGAACTTCACAAAGCCGCTGAAGATCGCAGGCAGATCGAAACCGACCTCCGTGATGCTTTGGCGCGGGGCGAAATGGAATTGGTGTATCAGCCGATCGTCTGCGCCGAAGAAAACCTGGTCAAAGGCGTTGAATCGCTGATCCGGTGGAACCATCCCAGCCGCGGCCCGGTGTCGCCAGCGCTCTTCATTCCAATCGCAGAGGAAGCAAACCTCATCGCGCCGCTTGGCGAATGGATCCTGCGCAAGGCGTGTGAAGACGCAGTCAGCTGGCCGGGGAAAATCCGTGTCGCGGTCAATGTATCGCCGATCCAGTTTGCAAACGAGGGCTTTCCGGAAATCGTCATGTCAACGCTCGCCCATTCGGGACTTTCGCCAGACCGTCTCGA
>JANOQL010000053.1:0-1841 GCA_031414835.1 Sphingomonadales bacterium
TGGCGAAGCGGTGCGCTTCGTCGCGGAGGCGCTGGAGGTAGAACAGCACCGGCGCGTTGACCGGCAGGTTCAATTCGCGGCCATCGGGGAAGTGGAATGTCTCCAGACCCGCGTTGCGATCCGGCCCTTTCGAGACGCCAATGAACGGCACGTCATCGACGCCGAGTTTGTCGAGGATCGATTTGACCGCGCTCACCTGACCCTTGCCGCCATCGATCAGGAGGAGATCGGGGTAGTCGGGTTCCCGCTCATCTCGAGCGAAGTCGAGAGACCCGGTCGCGTCTCGACTTCGCTCGACGGGAGCGGTTGGAGCGTCATCACCTGTCTCGCTGATGCCGCTATCCAGCAACCGCCCGAACCGCCGCTCGATCACTTCGCGCATCATCGCGAAATCATCGCCGGGGCGGGTCTCGGCGCGTTTGATATTCCATTTGCGATACTGGCCCTTGAGGAACCCTTCCGGCCCCGCGACGATCATCGCGCCCAAGGCATTGGTCCCTTGGATATGGCTGTTGTCATACACTTCGATCCGGCGCGGCGCTTCGGGCAGATCGAACAGATCGGCGACTTCGCGGAGCAGTTTGCCCTGCGTCGTCGTTTCGGCGAGCCGCCGGTCGAGCGCCTCACGCGCGTTGCGTTCCGCCTGTGCGACGAGCCGAACGCGATCGCCGCGCTGCGGGCGCAATATCTCGACCTTATGCCCCGCTTTCTCGCACAGCGCCTCGGCGAGCAGCGCCCCTTCGGCCAGATCGCGATCGAGCAGAATCAGGCGTGGCGGAGGCACTTCATCGTAAAATTGGGCGAGCACTTGTGTCAGCACTTCATCCTCGGTCGCATCGGTAATGTGCGTCGGGAAGAACGCGCGGTGCCCCCAATTCTGCCCGCCACGGATGAAAAACCCCTGGATCGCCATCTGGCCTTCCTTGCACGCGAGCGCGAAGATATCGGCATTGCCGACCCCATCGGCGTTGATCGCCTGCGTCCCCTGAATGTAGGTCAGCGCGCGGAGCCGATCACGCAACGCCGCCGCGCGTTCGAAATCGAGTGCCTCTGCCGCGCCTTCCATTTCCTTGCCGAGTTTGCCCTGCACATCGGTCGATTTGCCGCCGAGGAACGCTTTGGCATCGGCAACGAGTTCGTCATATCCCGCCGGATCGATCCGCCCGACGCACGGGGCCGAGCAACGCTTGATCTGATAGAGCAAACACGGCCGGTCGCGGTTCGAGAAAAAGCTGTCGGTGCAACTGCGCAACAGAAACAGCTTTTGCAGCGCGTTCAATGTCTGGTTGACCGAGCCCGCGCTCGCAAACGGCCCGTAATAATTGCCCTTGGCACGCCGCGCGCCGCGATGTTTCTGGATGCGCGGAAAATCATGATCGGCGCGAAGCAGGATGAACGGAAAGCTCTTATCGTCGCGCAGCAGCACATTGTAGGCGGGGCGATACCGCTTGATCAGCTGCGCTTCGAGCAGCAACGCCTCGGCCTCACTGTTCGTGGTGACGATCGTCATGCTGCGCGTCTGCGACACCATTCGCCGCAAGCGGTTGGGCATGCGATCGACCTGCGTGTAATTCGCCACGCGATTGCGCAGCGCCTTCGCCTTGCCGACATAGAGCACATCGCCGCGCGCATCCTGCATCCGGTAAACGCCGGGGTTGCGCGGCAGCGTTTTCAGGACATTGCGGATCGCAGCGATTCCAACCTCAAGATCGGGCTGATCGCTGCCCTTTACCGCATAGGTTGCGTGATCCTCATTGAACCGCGCAGGCGCATTAGGGGTGTCGGGGCGGTCGGCCTTGCTCATCGCAGGCGATTTAGGGAACGATTGATCGCAGCGCCAG
>JANOQL010000054.1:0-14094 GCA_031414835.1 Sphingomonadales bacterium
CTTTGATCGCAGCCACGGTAAAGGCGGTCGATGTTCCTGTAACAGTCAAGATGCGGATGGGTTGGGACCATGATAGCCTCAATGCGCCTGAACTGGCGCATATTGCCCAAGACCTTGGGGCAAAACTGATCACTGTTCACGGTCGCACGCGGTGCCAGATGTATCGAGGCAGTGCGGACTGGGCATTCGTGGCGAAGGTGAAGAACGCGGTATCGATACCCGTCATCGTCAATGGGGACATTTGCTCGGTCGAAGATGCGCAAACTGCGCTCAGCCAATCAGGTGCCGACGGTGTGATGATCGGACGTGGTGCGTATGGAAAGCCTTGGCTGCTTGCACAAGTCATGGCCGCGCTGACGGGGCGTGCCACGCCGAAAACACCCGACATCGAGGAGCAATATCACCTGATCGTCGAGCATTATCGCTCAATGCTCGACTTGTATGGGACTCACGCAGGCGTTCCGATCGCAAGGAAACATATTGGATGGTATACCAAGGGTCTGCCAGGTTCTGCCGAATTCAGGAATGGAATCAATCAGATCGACGATCCTGCCGTTGTTTTGGATGGTCTATCTCGTTTTTATGAACCGTGGCTCTCCAAAGTCGCAGCATGATGACGACGACAGGTCCGACGACTGCAGAACTGATCGCGTCGATGCAGACAGCCGTGCTGTGCATCGCGCCTGACGGGCAAATCACGTTGACCAATTCGTCCGCAGAATCGTTACTCAACATGAGTGCGCAATTCCTCAAAGGCAGGATGCTGGCTGACATCATGACACTGCCGCCCGGCTTCGACATTTCCGCAGAAGGTCCGGTAGCTGCGCATCAGGTCGAGCTCGAAACAGTGAGGGGAGGCCGACTGACGGTCGATATCGAAGTGTCTCAACTGCTCGACTGGAGCGGATGGAGATTGATTGCCTTGCGGGGCGGCTCAATGGCGCAAAGGATGGGTCATCGGGGAGACCGGGCAGTTGGCGCGCGTTCTGCGGTTGGCGTGGCAGCCATACTTGCGCATGAAATCAAAAATCCTCTGGCAGGCATTAGGGGTGCAGCCCAGCTTGTGGAATCCAGCCTTTCAGGAAACGACCGTCGTATGACACGCCTCATCATGAGCGAGGTCGATCGTATCACGGCATTGGTAGACCAAATGGAAGGATTTACCGATACGAGGCCAAGAGAACGAACGGCAGCAAATGTGCATCAGATCATCGACGATGCGCGCACAATCGCTGTCAACGGCTTCGGGTCTGCGCTTCAAGTGACTGACGCCTACGATCCATCATTGCCTTCGGTACTGGTTCATCGGGATTCGCTCATTCAGATATTGCTCAATCTGTTCAAAAACGCGGTTGAAACCGCAGAAGAGACCCAGCGTCGCAAAGTGATCCTGACCACCGCTTACCGTCAGGGCGTTTCGGTTGCAGTGCCATGGAGTGCGCGGAAAATCCCTTTGCCGATTGAACTTTGTGTGATTGACGACGGACCCGGCGTCCCGCCGGATATGGTTGAAGCGATGTTCGAGCCGTTTGTCACCAGCAAGAAATCCGGCCGCGGGCTGGGATTGGCACTCGCTGACAAGCTGATGCGCGATACGGGGGGCATTCTCCAATATGCACGCGAAGGAGAACCGCCAATGACTGTATTTCGATTGTTATTGCCGCGCGCACCAGACAGGGATGTGGAGTGAAATCGGGTCGCATCCTTTTGGTCGATGATGATGAAGCCATTTGTCTGGTCGTTTCCGAAGCGCTGCGGCGTGACGGACACGAAGTTGTCACGGCAACGTGCTTGGCCGAACAAAGGCGTATTCGCGAGCAATTCACGCCCGACATCATAATCACCGACGTCATCTTGCCCGACGGAAATGGCCTCGATTCAATTGCCGAACTTCGGCTTTCATCACCCAATTTGCCGGTGATCGTTCTATCTGCCCAAAACACGTTGTCGACAGCGGTACGAGCAACCGAAGAGGGGGCTTTCGAATATCTGCCAAAACCGTTCGATCTCGATGAATTGTGCCGAGTGGTTCGGGACGGGCTTTCACGTAAACCGCAACTGGAGCGAAAGCCCGCAGACGCGGCAGAAGACTTGCCTCTGATCGGGCGCTCGTCCGCGATGCAGGAAGTGTATCGGACCATCGCCCGGGTCGTTCCGCTTGACCTTTCGGTTCTTATTCTCGGGGAATCGGGGACAGGAAAGGAACTGGTCGCGCGTGCAATCCACGATCTTGGGCCCCGCAAAGGACGCCCGTTCATCGCGGTCAACATGGCTGCAATTCCAAAGGAATTGATCGAGGCCGATTTGTTTGGACATGAACGCGGTGCCTTTACAGGCGCGCTGCAAAGAGCATCCGGAAAATTCGAACAGGCGTCCGGTGGAACATTGTTTCTCGATGAGATTGGCGACATGCCCCTCGATGCGCAGACCCGCCTGCTCAGGGTGTTGCAGTCCGGCGAATTTACCACCGTGGGCGGCAACAGGATCATCAGGGCGAATGTCCGGATTATCGCGGCAACGAACCGTAATCCGGTCGAACTGATCGCCGGCAACCAGTTTCGCGAAGACCTTTACTACAGGCTCAACGTCATTCCCGTCGCACTTCCTCCGTTGCGGCAGCGTGGCGATGACATTGTGCTTTTGGCGAAGCATTTCCTCGCACAAGGCGCATCGCAAGGCCTTCCGTCCAAGGCGCTGGCCGAAAGTGCCGCAGCGCGATTGCTGGTGCATGACTGGCCAGGCAATGTTCGGGAACTGGAAAACCTCGTGCGGCGTCTTGCCGTGCTGACTCGCGAAGATGTGGTCGAGGCGCGGCATGTCGAACAGCAGATCGGCAATCGTGAGGACCGGAGCGAAGAGCAAACCATCTTCGCGGGCGAAAGTCTGGCACTGGTTGTGGAGCAGCATCTCCAGCGATATTTTTCCTCTTTTGCCCCTGATTTGCCGCCAGATGGCCTGTCTCACAGGATAGCAGGCGCAGTCGATCAACCATTGATGCGCGCTGCAATGATCGCTGCACGTGGCAACCAGATACGAGCCGCGAGGTTGCTTGGGGTGAACCGGAACACTTTGCGCAAACGTTTGGCGGATTTGGGGATCGATCCCGCATTGGGGCGACCGATACGAAAGTGATCGATTAGAAACACTTGACCACAATTGTGTGTTGAATCGGTACCGCTGGTGTCGTAGTTGTGCAACAATGCCGCAGAGACCTTCCCAGCCTCCGATGCGTTTGCTCCGAGCGATTGAGGTCGGCATCAGGCGCAGGAAGTGGTTGCCGCGGATTGAATTCGCAACGCTCGCGGTGTTTCTCATCACGTTGTTGGCTACCTATATCGTGCTTTCCGGCGGGGATCCGGGTCGCAAGTTACTGACACCACCCTTGGTGGCGTTGCTCCTGGTCGGAAACCTAATCCCGGCAATCTCGCTGATCGTGCTTGCGGGCAGGCGCCTTGCAAAGCGACGGGCAACGCAAGCCTATGGCGGTGGTGGAGGAAAACTGCACGTCCGCCTCGTTGCAATATTTTCCTTGATCGCCAGCATTCCAGTGCTGCTGGTGGTCGTGTTTGCCTCGCTGCTTTTTCAATATGGCGTCGAGTTCTGGTATTCTGACCGCGCGCGAACGATGTTCGAAAATGCAAACACGATGGCGCAGACGTTTTATGCCGAAAAGCAGCAGCGGATTATTCGCGAAACCGAACTGATGGCCAGCGATCTGAGCTTCAACCTGTCGGTGGCACCGATCGACAGTAAATCGTTCAATGAAAATTTTGCCTATCAGGTCTACATGCGCGAATTGTCCGAAGCATCGATCGTTCGGTTTCCGAAAGACGGCGCAGCTCAATCGCTGGCGCTCGTAAATCCTTACGAACGGCCAACCGATGACTGGATTCCGCAACCCGTCGTCGACAAATTGCGAGAAACCAAACGAACCGTCTTCGAGGCCAAGGGTGATCGGATGCAGGCCATCACGCCTCTGCCCGGAACGTCGGACATCTATGTTTATGCTGCCCGGGTGAGTGGTGCAGAAACAATCGCGCAAACACGTCGGTTCGCGCTGGTGCTGAAGAACTATAATGATCTGGTCGAACGATCACGGACGCTTCAATTACAGTTTCACGCCGCTCTTTTTCTCGTCACGTTGCTGATCGTTGGCGCGGCGGTTTGGGTCGCGCTCAACGTCGCGGATAGATTGGTGAAGCCAGTCGGGCAATTGGTCGATGCGGCACGCAGGGTAACAGCGGGTGACCTTGAAACGCGTGTTGATCAACCGCGAAGCAAAGACGAAATCGGGATCCTGTCGGCGGCGTTCAATCGAATGACCGAAACACTTCTCGGCCAACGTCGTGAGCTTGTCGCTGCAAGCGAGCTCATTGATCAGCGTCGCGCATTTATCGAAACAGTGCTGTCTGGCGTAACCGCCGGAGTCATTGCCGTAGGACCGGACGGCGAAGTCCAGATTATGAACCGCTCGGCTTCGGCTCTTCTTGGGAAAGTCGATGGTGAAGGCCGTAAGTTGTCCGAAATCGCGCCTGAACTGGCTGTGCATCTCGAAAGCGGGATCCAAGATGCGATTGTCGATGTGACAGGTCAGGAAGGCACCCGAACGCTTGCTGTCCGGACAAGCGCTGACGAAACTGGATTTGTGCTGACGTTCGATGACATAACCGCGCAACTTATCGACCAGCGAAGGGCTGCCTGGTCTGACGTTGCGCGCCGTGTGGCGCACGAAATCAAAAATCCGCTGACCCCGATCCAATTGGCCGCCGAGCGGCTCAAACGCAGGTTCGTTTCCGAAATCAAAACCGATCCAGACACTTTCATCAGGCTGACTGAAACGATTGTGCGCCAAGTCGGCGATCTTCGGCGCATGGTCGATGAGTTTTCCTCGTTTGCCCGTATGCCGAAACCGGTGTTTCGCGACGAACTTCTGGTCGATATCTGCCGTCAGGCTGTTTTTCTGCACGAGGTTGCCCATCCCAAAATTGCGTTCGAGTTCAATTGCGATGACCCCGCGCTTATGTTGACTTGCGACCGGCGCCAGCTAGGGCAAGCCATAACAAACCTTCTCAAAAATGGCGTGGAAGCGATTGATGCCGGGAACAGCGATTCGTCCGGCAGAGTTGGCTTGAGTGTTGAAAGCTCCGGAACAGAAATCGTTATCGCGGTAAGCGATGACGGGATCGGTTTGCCGAAGGAACGTGACAGGATCGCCGAACCTTACATGACAACAAGGGCTGGCGGCACTGGCTTGGGATTGGCAATCGTCAGGAAAATCGTCGAAGAACATCACGGGACGCTGTCATTTGACGATAGGCCCGGTGGCGGCACGATTGTCACGTTGCGGTTCGATCCATCGGCATTGTCAGTTGAAACGACGGCGCGCGAGCCATCTGACTGCGACGAAAATCAGCAACTCACCGAACTTACACGCGCTGGGAGAGTTTGAATGCCGCTCGAAGTTCTCGTCGTCGATGACGAAGCCGATATTTGCGAGCTGGTGTCCGGTGTCTTGCAAGATGAAGGCTATTCGACACGAACAGCGGCTGACAGCGACGCAGCGATCGCAGCACTTGCTGATCGCAGGCCATCGCTCGTCCTTCTTGATGTCTGGCTCAAGGGGTCGGCACTCGATGGCCTCGAACTGCTCGATGCCATCCGGCGCAACGATCCCACTCTGCCAGTCCTCGTCATTTCGGGCCATGGCAACCTTGATACTGCGGTTGCGGCAATCCGGCGCGGCGCAACAGACTTTATCGAAAAACCTTTCAAGGCTGAGCACCTGCTGCACCTTGTTCACAGAGCGACCGAAACCGAAAGGCTGCGAAGTGAGAACCAAAGCCTGCGATTGTCCGCTGGTATCGAAGACGAACTTCACGGAACGTCGGCGGCGATCAATTCAGTTCGCGCTGTCCTCAAACGCGTCGCGCCGACGGGCAGCCGGATATTACTGAGTGGTCCAGCAGGATCGGGCAAAGAAGTGGCAGCAAGGCTGCTGCATAAATGGAGCACAAGGGCGACCGCACCTTTCATTGTAGCGAGTGCGGCAAGGATGACGCCAGACCGTGCCGAAGAGGAATTGTTCGGTCGTGAAAACCCTGATGGCCTTGCGACCCCCGGGTTGCTTGAGCGCGCCCATGGCGGAACGCTGTTCCTCGATGAAATTGCGGATATGCCGCTGACGACGCAAGCGCGAACGCTGCGCGTCCTGACCGAACAGAGTTTCAACCGCCTTGGGGGTTCGCGAACGGTCAAGGTCGATGTTCGCGTTGTTTCATCGACTGCACGTGACCTGATGGCCGAAATTGCCGAGGGAAGATTGCGCGAAGATTTCTACTATAGGCTCAATGTTGTGCCTGTGGCAATTCCGCCGCTTTCCGACAGGCGAGAGGATATCGCTGCGCTTTCCGAACACTTCGCCGCACGTTTTGCCTCGGAGCGCAGGATTGCCACTCCGGTGATTTCTACAGAAGCCATTGCCGCTCTTCAGGCGTATGATTGGCCGGGGAATGTGCGGCAGTTGCGAAACATCATCGAACGGACGATCATCCTGAGTCCGGGCGCGCGGATGTCGCAGATCGATCTCGATATGCTGCCTTCCGAAATCCTCGACCAACCTTATGGCGGAATGTCTGCAAGCGCGGGCAACATCATGTCTGCGCCGCTGCGCGAAGCACGAGAAAGTTTCGAACGCGAATACCTGCGCATCCAGATCAGGCGCTTTTCCGGCAATATCTCGCGCACCGCGAGTTTCATCGGGATGGAACGGTCTGCCCTGCATCGAAAGCTGAAAATCCTCGGAATGATGGATGTGCGGTCCGATGGAGACGAAATTGCCTGACGTGTCGCACATCACTTGTTATCAGGGCTGACGTGCCTATTTTGGCGCGATGAGATGCACGTCGAAATAACGCTGTGCCAAAAGCAAGAGGTGACCATGCCCGATAAATCGAATAATCTTCAGGATATATTTCTCAACAATCTGCGCAAGAACAAGACTCCAGTCACGATGTTCCTTGTAAAAGGTGTCAAACTTCAGGGTATCATCACCTGGTTCGACAATTTTTCTGTATTGCTTCGCCGAGATGGCCAATCGCAACTGATATACAAACATGCGATTTCCACGATCATGCCCGCTGCATCGGTTGATCTGATCGGCATTGCAGCTGCTTTCGAACAGGCGGAAAAGAAATCGCGTCAGCTGCAAGACGTGTTTCTAGCCGCAGTCCAGAAGTCTCAGACTTCGGTGACGATGTTTTTGGTCAATGGAGTCATGCTTCAGGGCGATATCGTCGCTTACGATCTCTTCTGCGTGTTGCTCCAGCGAGATGGAGCCACCCAGTTGGTTTACAAACACGCGATTTCAACGGTTCAGCCGAGCAGTCCGCTCAATCTGGCCGAGGAAACCGGCGAAGACGATTGAGCGTTTTTAACCGGGTCGATGATGGATTGCGTCGCGGCACCCGAGCGGTGGCGGTGCTTCCTGACATGCGCTCAGCCAATCCCCGTGCCATCGATGCCAGACTTGCGGAATTTGTCGGTCTGGGAGCAGCAATTGGCATAGATGTCGTCGATCAATTGTCGTTGCGGATCCGCGCGGTGCGATCCGCAACGCTATTCGGGGCTGGCCAAATCGAACAGGTAACGGCGGTTGTGGCCGCAGCAGAGGCTGAACTGGTGCTGGTCGATGGAAATCTGACGCCGGTGCAACAAGCAAAGCTCGAAGAAGCCCTGAAAGCGAAAGTCATCGACAGGACCGGCTTGATCCTTGAAATCTTTGGAGAACGTGCAGCCACGGCTGAAGGACGGTTGCAAGTCGAACTGGCGCATCTCGATTATCAGGCGGGGCGCCTTGTGCGCAGCTGGACGCACTTGGAACGCCAGCGTGGCGGCTTCGGGTTTCTCGGTGGCCCCGGGGAAACGCAGATCGAGGCAGATCGCCGCCTGATCCGCGACCGGATGGCGCGGTTGCGAAAGGATCTCGCCGATTTGTCGCGAACTCGTGGCCTCCACCGCGAGCGGCGGGGCAGGGCACCTTGGCCGGTCATCGCCCTGGTCGGATACACCAACGCCGGAAAATCAACGCTTTTCAATAGGTTAACCGGAGCCGACGTGTTGGCCGAAGATATGCTGTTCGCCACGCTCGATCCTACGATGCGTCAGATTGCGCTGCCCGGCGTTGCGAAAGCGATTTTATCGGATACCGTTGGGTTCGTATCGGACCTGCCGACGCAATTGGTCGCAGCTTTCAAAGCCACGCTAGAAGAGGTGGTGTCAGCAGATCTTATCGTTCACGTGCGTGACATCGCGCACGAGGATAGCGAGGCTCAACGCAACGATGTCTTGCGCATCTTGAGCGACATCGGTGCCGGACCTGACAAGGGCCAAAAACTGATCGAAGTCTGGAACAAGATCGACTTGCTGGATGCTGAAACAAGGGAAACGATCACTGCCAAGGCAGAACGTCGCGATCGGACGGCATTGGTCTCCGCTGTGAGCGGGGAGGGGGTCGATGCCCTGAAAGCGGAGTTCGTTTCACAATTGACCGAGGATCACACCGAACACTGCATCGTGATTTCGGTGTCCGACGGTGCGGCGAGGGCTTGGCTGCACGCTCACGGCCGTATCATTTCCGAAGCTAGTGGTGATTACGAAACAACTTTGCAGGTTAGACTGTCAGCAGACGATGTTGCTCGTTTTCATGCGCGGGACTTCGCCTGAACCCAAAGCGCTTCTTTGGCTTCGAGGGACAGGTGTTCGAACCCGGTGGCACTTTCGATAATCCGAAAACGTCTTTCGAACTTCGCATTGGCCTGCCGCAACGCACTTTCGGGATCGACGCCCATATGGCGGGCAAAATTGACAACCGAGAACAGCAGATCACCAAATTCCTCGGTCTGCTCGTCCGCATTCGCCGCCCGAGCAATCTCATCGAGTTCCTCGTCGATCTTTGCACGCGGCCCTACTGCGCTGGGCCAATCAAACCCTGTGCGAGCAGCCCGCTTCTGGAGTTTTTCGGCACGCATCAAGGCAGGGAGCGCGAGTGCAACACCAGCGAGCGCGCTGTCATCCGGGCTTGCGGCACGTTCATCGGCCTTCAAGTCCTCCCACGAAGGAGCATTTTCGGCATCACCAAAAATATGTGGATGTCGGCGGCGCATTTTGTTGCAAATGGTTTCGATAACGTCCGAAAGGCTGAATGCGCCTTGCTCAGATGCGATTTGGGAGTGGAAGATCACTTGTAGAAGCAGATCACCCAGTTCATCGCGAAGTGCCGGAAGATCGTTTCGAATACACGCATCGGCAACCTCATACGCTTCTTCGATCGTATAAGGGGCGATCGTTTCGAACGTTTGTTCTCGATCCCATGCGCAGCCCGTCTCGCGATCACGAAGCCGAACCATGATGTCTGAAAGGGGGCGTATATCCGCAGGCATCTTTAAGTCCGATAATAGATATTATGTAAAGTCAATATCCGAAAGCCCGAACGACGAGCCATGCCAGCCCGAACAGCACGACCCAGATTGCTGCCATTGATGCTAGCCGGGCAGCCGGTATTTTCCGGCCAGAAAGAGCCATGACCGGAAGGATCAGCGCTATTACCGAAACCATCGCAACGCCTAACGTTGTGCCGTCCATCATACCGCCTTTTCGAACAATGCTCTGAAATTGGCTGAAGTCATTTCACCAAGCGCCTCGACGGTCACAGACCGGAGGTCGGCAATGAATTTTGCCGTGTCACTGATAAACGCCGGTTCGCATGTTTTGCCACGATTTGGAACGGGAGCCAAAAATGGAGAGTCGGTTTCGATCAGCAATCGGTCATCAGGAACCATGGCTGCTACAGCTTGTAAATCCTTGGCATTCTTGAATGTAACGATGCCAGATATCGATATGTAAATGCCCAGATCAAGAGCGACTGTGGCAAATTCCTGGCTTGCGGTAAAGCAATGGATAAGCGCCGGATATGTGCCATTGGCCATTTCTTCTGTTAAGATGGAACTCGTGTCTGCCTCGGCATCGCGTGTGTGCACGATCAGTGGCAAACCTGTTTGCCGAGCCGCGGCAATATGCGCCCGAAAGCTTTTCTGCTGCTGCGCCCGGTCTGAATGATCGTAATAATAATCGAGACCCGTTTCACCAATGCCGATTACCTTAGGGTGCGATGCGCGATCGACCAGTTTGGCGGTATCGATGTCAGGATGTGCGTCGGCCTCATGCGGATGAATGCCAACCGATGCCCAGATATCGCCATGAGCTTCGGCTGTAGCGATAATGGCATCCCATTCATTTTCACGGGTGGAGATGTTGAGCATGCCATCAACGCCTGCCGCACGCGCCCGCGCAATTACGGCCGCCTGATCTTCGATCAATCCGCGATAATTGAGGTGACAATGGCTATCGATGAACATCAGGCAGCCACACTTTGCAGTTCGAGTCTCGGGAACAGACCCTGTGGCTGGTCAATTCGGAAGCCACTTTCGGCGAGTGGTGAATACCAGTGATCCCCAATAGCGCTATATGTCCGGTTGCCCTTGGGGATACCCATTTGATCGAGCAATCTGGACGCGTTTTCAGGGATTACGGGCTGCACGGCAACAGCCAGTTGGGCAATGCAAATGTAAAGCGTCGCCAGTACAGTTTCCATCCGTTCGGGATCGGTCTTCCGCAGAGCCCATGGAGCCTGCGCATCCACATAGGCGTTGCACGCGAACACCGCCTGCATCCAGTGCTCAAGTGCCTGTGACATTGCCAGATCGGCAAAAGCGGCAGGCACCTTGTCTGCGACGATCTCACCTACAAGCTCGAACAGCGCATTATCTTCTGCAGTATGGCCACGGATCTGCGGCAGATGCCCGTCGCAATTCTTGAAAATCTGCGAGAGCGTTCGCTGCGCCAGATTGCCGAAACTATTGGCGAGTTCGGCATTGCAGCGCGTCACGATGGCCTCTTCGCTATACGTCCCGTCCTGTCCGAACGCGACTTCACGCAGAAGGAAATAACGAAAGGCATCGACACCGTAACGCGTGGCCAGCTCAAGCGGATCGGCTGCGTTGCCAGCCGATTTCCCCATTTTCGCGCCATCACGCGCCAAAATAAAGCCATGCCCGAAAATCTGCTTGGGCAGCGGCAAGCCGGCTGACATCAAAAATGCCGGCCAATACACGGCATGAAACCGCACGATATCCTTTCCGATGATGTGAACATCAGCCGGCCAGAACCTTGCAAAATCGCCGTCTTTTTCAGGAAACCCAATCCCCGAAAGATAGGTCGTCAACGCATCGACCCACACATACATGACGTGTTCTGGTGAGCCGGGAACTTTAACTCCCCAGTCGAAGCTGGTCCGCGAAACACTCAAATCGCGCAATCCGCCTTCGACGAACTTCACAACTTCGTTGCGGCGGCTTTCGGGGCAAATCCAGTCCGGATTGGCTCGGTAAAACGCAAGCAAAGGCTCCTGATATTTTGACAGCCGGAAAAACCAAGTGCGTTCAGTTGTCCATTCGACAGGTGTGCCCTGGGGAGAGAGTTTGGCTGCCCCTTCCCCGCCTGTCAGTTCGCTTTCGTCATAAAATGCCTCATCACGAACACTGTACCAGCCATTATATTCATCGAGATACAGATCGCCGGATGATTCCATTGCTGTCCAAAGCGCAGCGCTCGCTTCATGATGCCGTGGGTCGGTTGTCCGCATGAAGCAATCGTATCGAACATTCAGTGCCGCACACATTTCGTTGAAATGGCCTGACATTTCATCAGCAAACTCACGCGTATCACGGCCTTGCTGCCTAGCTGTCTGGACCATTTTGAGACCATGTTCGTCGGTGCCTGTCACCAAACGCACATCACGTCCCATAAGCCGATGAAATCGCGCAATCGCGTCAGTCGCAATCGCTTCGTAGGCATGGCCGATATGTGGGCGACCATTGGGATAGGCAATCGCTGTCGTGATGTAAAAGGGTTCGCCGGTCATGCCCTGGCGATTACGCGGATGCCCTCGTTGGAGCAAGGCTCGCAACAATTGCTGAAATCCGCAATGCCACGGCTGCCGGATCGAGCGATCCGCCGCTTGCTGATGTGCCGAGGCGGCACGCCTCTTCCCAGCAAGCGATGGTATGTGCCAACGCCGCCCCTTCCTCCCCGCGTGCTCTTTGACTGAGATACTGCGGAACCATCCCCAAAAACGCTTCAAAGCGCGCTTGCGTGCGCGGTGTAAAGGACAATGCAAGTGCCGATCGCTCGGCATTGTCGGGATCGCCATGCGCCGCGATTTTGGCTATCGCGGCTTGCAGTTTATCGAGATCCAGCCCCGCCATCGCCATCGCCCGTCCGGGGGATCCTTTGCCTTGCTGAACGAGCGCGCCGATCTCGCCGGAACTTATGCCTGGGACTCCAGCAGCGAGCACTGACGTCATGACATCGTCGGCAAGCCCTTCGAACCGCAGGAGGCGGCATCGCGACCGGATTGTGGGCAGCAAGCGGCCTGGTGCGTGGCTGATCAGAAGGAATATCGTTCCGGCAGGCGGTTCCTCCAAAATCTTGAGCAAGGCATTGGCCGCGCCGCGTTCCATATCGTCGATTGCGTCAACGACGATTATCCGGCGTTCCGAAAGCGACGGTTTCAGCGAGCAAGAAGCCCGTAAACCGCGCACCTGGTCGATGCTGATGTTTCGCGCCCGTTCGAGGTTTGCAGGCCAGTCACGGCGGTCAAGATCCCGAACGGTTTTCGCGTCCTTGGGAAGCCGCTCCAGAACAAACAGATCGGGATGACTGAACGCATCGCAAAGCCGCACGGTCGGATGATTCGGCGGCACATCTCCGAAAACCTGCGGATCGGCAGATTCGGCCAGCAACTGCCGCGTAAACCGATGCGCAAGGCTCGCTTTGCCGATTCCTTTCGGGCCAGCCACCAGCCAGGCATGCGGCGGGCGATTGCCAACCATTGCAGCGCGAAAAGTAGCAATTTCGCGGTCATGTCCGAGGATCGTCACGGCAGCAGGTCACGCAGGCGAGTTAC
Source organism: Sphingomonadales bacterium (assembly GCA_031414835.1). Taxonomy (GTDB): domain Bacteria; phylum Pseudomonadota; class Alphaproteobacteria; order Sphingomonadales; family Sphingomonadaceae; genus Aquisediminimonas. The sequence continues at coordinate 13,022 of JANOQL010000054.1, forward strand.
GATGAGATCGGTCATCGACGCCGCAGGCAAATCTGCATCGATGACTGCAAACCGATGCGGCTCCGCAGCGGCAAGCGCCAGAAACCGGTTGCGAACGGCCTGATAATAGCTGCCGTCTTTCGCCCCCATCCGGTCGTGAATGCCCCCTGACCGCTTGCCAGCGCGCGCATTTCCCTCCTGCGTTGGCAAATCGAGCAAAATCGTCCGATCAGGCATCAGCCCACCGCTTCCAACATGATGGAGCGCCATAATGTCTTCATCGGTGATGCCGCCACCGGCACCTTGATAGGCTCGGGTCGAGTCGATGAAACGGTCGCACAGCACCCAATCCCCCCGCACCAATGCGGGCCGGATCACTTTGGCGACATGATCCGCGCGCGCAGCGGCAAATAGCAATGTCTCGGTTTGGGCATTCCATTTCTCATCGCTGCCGGTCATCAGCAGCGTCCGGATTGCTTCAGCGCCCGGCGTCCCGCCCGGCTCGCGAGTCGTAACCACGGTCAGACCTGTTGCCCGCAATGCTTCTGCTACGCGAGCAACCTGAGTCGACTTTCCAACGCCCTCGCCGCCCTCGAACGTGATGAACTTTCCCGCCACACTTAAAAGAATGACAGCAAACCTGCCCATGCGCGACCGAAAAATCCTGCTTCACCGACAGCTTCAGCAGCGACGAGCGGCGTCGTTTGCGGGGCACCACCGGGCATGGTCACAACTAGATCGGCAATATGCTGGCCCTTTGCAATCGGCGCCTTTACAGGGCCGTTATAAACAATCTTGGCACTCGGTTTGCCTTGCGTTCCTGCAGCAAGGCTCAGCGCGACCGGGCGCGGCGTGACAAGCCCGACACTCGTGCTGCCGCCCATCTGCACTTTGGCTTCGCCAACCGTCACATTGGCTTTGACCAGCGGGCGCGATTCCCACGCCTTAAAGCCCCAGTCCATGAATTTGACCGATTCGACGATGCGATTGTTGAAACTGTCGATGCCCGCTACGACCATCACCAGTCGCCGACCTTTCTGATCGGCCGATCCGACAAAGCCGTAACCAGCCTCATCGGTATGCCCGGTTTTAAT
>JANOQL010000055.1:0-7107 GCA_031414835.1 Sphingomonadales bacterium
GAAGCCTCAGCGACTTCAAGCCCATCCTGCAGCACGGCGGCATTGGCGGGTTTGAAGCCATAGACCCCGCAATAGCTGGCCGGAATACGCACTGAACCCATCGTGTCACTGCCAAGTGCGACATCGCACAGACCCGCTGCAACCGCTGCTGCGCTGCCTCCCGAAGATCCGCCGGGGGTATGCCCGCTACGATGCGGATTTTGAGTCGCGCCGAACCAAGGATTGTCGGTCTTGGCCCCAAGTGCTGCCTCTTCCATGTTCAGCGTGCCGAGGATGGCTGCACCTGCGGCGCGCAGCTTTGCCACAACTTCGGCATCGCGTTCGGCAATGCGGTTGCGATACAGCGCCATACCAGCGGTCCATGGCAGGCCTTTTACCATGATGTTCGATTTAATGCCGATGGTCATGTCGGCCAGCGCGCCCTTTCCAGCATGCGCAGCTGGATCGAGATCGACAAAGGCGTTCCAGCGATCGTGCATTACACGCCGCGCTCATCGATCAGGCGGATTGGCTTTTGGCGGCTGTCGATCTGCGTTGCCATTGCTGTGCCGCCGGGATCGCACAATACAACTGCAACTTCGACGCCCAACCCTTGGCGCAGAAGCGCAGTTAATTGCGTCTCGTCGGTCCCTCCCCTGCTCTCAATCATGACCACCATATCGTCGCGGCCTTGATGACGGCGGAGCTGGCAGACATACTCACCCGTCAAATCGGCACGGTTCTCGATCAAAGACGCAATGGCGTGGGGAAACAGGTTGATGCCGCGCAACTTGACCATATTATCGCTGCGGCCTTTGAACCCTGCAATCCGCTTGAACACCAGTTCGCCATGTCCATCCAGTTCATGCGTGATGTCATGCGTGTTGAAGCGGATGCACGGCGCGATGTCGTCCTTGAACAGGCACGTCACCACCATGTCCCCAGTTTCGCCTTTCGCGACCGTCTGCCTGCTATCAACATCGAGAAGTTCGAGGAACTGCGCGTCTTCCCAGACATACAGCCCGTCGCGCTCCGGCCCTTCGCCTGCAATGCTGCCAGTGTCGCCGACGCCGTACCAGTCATACGCCTTGGCACCGTGCCATGCGTCCTCGGTCGAGGCGCGATCCTCGGTGCCAAGGTGGCCAATGATCATCTTGAGCGCGATGCGATCAAACAGGTTTTCGGCCTCGGCAACTTCTGCCAGCTTGCGGATATAATCGACAAAGCCAACCATCACGGTCACCCCGAAATCGGCCATCAGATTGACTTGGGCAGCGCTCCGCGTTTCGATCCCCGTGCCGGCGGACAGGAATAGCGAACTGGTGAAATGGGTGACTGCCTCGCGGATATAATGCCCGCCATTGATCATCCCATGGCCATAGACCGACTGCACAACGTCCGAAGGCTGCAACCCCATCCAGCGATACATTCGTCCGACTAGAAGATTGGTGATTTCGCGCCCCCTCGGCCCGAACATCAGCGGTTGCGGGCGGCCTGTCGTGCCGCTCGTCGTGTGGAAAATGACCGGATCACCCCCGCGCCCGTCGAAGTCACCATAAGGCGGGTGCGCTTCGACCGAGGCCATTAGGTCGGTTTTGTCGTAGACTGGGAGCTTCACGATGTCGTCGAGACTGCAAATGTCGCCCGCCTCAATGCCTTTCGCACCCCACAGCCGCCGGTAGAACGGGATATCCCATCCGCGTTTCATCAGCGTCGCAAACCGCGCTTCCTGAAAACTGCGAAGCTCATCGCGTGACATCTTGCCATAGGTTCCAACCAGATCGAGCGAGTAATCAGTCAGCATCTGCCTTGCATCGAAGGCTTCGAAATAGGTCGGAAAGGTCATCGGGGGTCCGTGGCGTAAGCGAGTGGGTCATCGAAAACGCGACGATCAGGGACAATACCGGCAAGGACCACACACAGGTCGCGTTTTGCAGCTAGTTGAGCCGCGTCCATCGGAGCGTCGGGGCTGCCAAGTGTGTGGGCGATCTCGATCATGTGCCCATTGATGATAAGCCGTTGCGGCGAAAGCGCATTGGCATCTGTATTGCCATCGACCTCTATCGTGATCGCTGCCGCAATCTTGCGCACGAGCGGGTTGGCGAAATCAGCGGGCGTGAAGCGTCGCGGGTCGATGCGACCGGTTCGGAGCATCAAGGCCGTCAGGAAGGGAAGGCATAGCCGAGCATAGGCTGGCGTCATGGCGTCGGTCATCGGCCTGTTCACGAGCCGGGCCACGAGCGGTGGCACGCGTGCGATAATGCTGTTCATAGGGCGTTGGCTGCCTCGGATCGCATCGAGCGTTCCCAGCACCCCATGGCTGGCGCGCCCCGATGGAAAAGGCTTGATGCTCACCTCGCTGATCCGCCAGACTTTGCCGAGGCCACAGGTGTAGCGGGCGAGATCAAGCGGCTCAATCAGCGCGGAATAGCCGAACGACCCTTCCAGACCATCATTCGGGCCGCTCAACCCGGCCTTCACCAGACCGACCGCCTGCACTGCCGCCTGTGCCGCGCGGGCAATTTGGAGCGGTAGCGCGATCGAGGCCTCGACATGCGCCTGCATCGTGCCGCCTGCAAAACTATAGGCAAGGCCAAGGACATCAGCCATTTGGTCGCGGGTCAACCCGTTAAGCCGCGCAACGGCAAGCGCCGCGCCGATGACTCCAGCGGTGGCCGGGCGGAAGAAGCGCATCGGGCCAGTTGCGGACAGCCCTAGCCCGCTGGCGACATCAACGCCAACGGCGAGCGCATTGAGGAATTCCTCGGGATTACTTCCCCCTGCCCGGTCTGACGCGACGAGCAATGCGGACGTCACCACCGAAAGCGCATGGACCACGGCAGGCTCATGCACCGCGTCCCATTCGAGGCAGTGGATTGCGAAGCCGTTGAAGAATGCGGCAGACGGAGCTGGGGCGGTGCCCCCACCGAGAAGGCGGGCTTCGGTGCTGGTGCCCCAGCCTCGCACCACATCAAGCAGCTTCACCGCTTCGGGAGAGTTCGCCCCTGCCGCGCCCACGGCAAGCGTGTCGCCTAGCAAGTGCTCGGCGTCGGCTCGCACCTGCGGCGGCAGCGTGTGCGAAGCGACCGCAAAATCGAGGATGGCGGCGGTGTGGCTCACGACAGCCACTCTTCAAGCATCTTCGTGATCGCACCCGCATCATTGCTGCGCAGCGCGAGTTCGACCGCGCGATTGGCCTCTTCGGGGGGCAGCCCGCCATATTCGGCGAGCATGTGCATCTTGGCGATGATGTCAGCAGCGCCCATCGGGCGTTCAGGATCGCCCCTGCAATCGACGAGTTCGAGGCCGTTGACTCGCGCGCCGAAATGTTCGGGATAGCGCGCGGTGATCTCGGGGGCTTCGCTGACTGTCACTTGCGCGCGAAGTGCGGCGAGCGCGGCGATGGCGTCGAGCGTGAAATCGTGCGGCGTCGCATTGCGGCCATCGGCAATCACCGCGACGGCGTGCTGGAGCGAGAATTTGGCCTCGGTCTCGGTCTTCGGATCGAGATTGTCGCAGAAAGTGATTGCATCGGCATAGGTATCGACATGGAACGGCGCGGTCAGCCGCCCCGCCGCCCGCAGTTCGAGCGCGCAGTCAATCGCCGGATGCGCATGGCGACACGCGGCCCAAGGCTTGAAGCTGACCTCCTCGATCCGCCAGTGATCGGTGAACACCATCGGCTTGGGTTCGCGGCAAGTGGCGGCATAAAGGCCTTGTGGGCCTTCGAGGAGGGCGAGTGGGCCGGTTACACCGCTAAAGGCATAGTCATAAGCTGTAGAGGCCGACTGGACTACATGCACGATGTGCCACTGCTTGCCCATATTCGCGCCGTGCCGTGTTTGCCAAAGTCCGCCTGTGACCGACCCTGCCAGCGCCATAGTTTGCGCGATGATCGGCTGATCGCTGTTTCCCGAAAACGCTTCGCAAGCCGCTGCACCGAATTGTCCAGCCGTAGCCGTGGGGTGATAATGGGCATAGTGATACGCGTCGAACGTCTCACCGACTGCAATCGTTGCTTCGTAGCCAACTACAGCTGCACGGAGTACGTCAGTTAAAGTGTCCCACCCGGGACTGTTAAGCGCGACCGGCCAAATCACTGGACCGGGATGGAGGAGCGCCTTGCGGTGCACGTCATCCATTTCCAGCACGTTGCCCAAAAACGTCGCCTTCCACATTGGCCTGTCAGCGCTAAAACGGACGCTGGTTGCCACCTCACTGCCCCGCGCGCCCGCGACGCACGCCAGCCAATCAAGCAGGTGCAACCGCGCCCTTTGCCGCGTTGCCTCATTGACCGGGCGCTGCAAATGCTGTGCAAGACGCTCAAGCAACGTCATTGGGGGCACACTTGGCTGCGACGCCACGATACAAGCAACTGGCCGAAGAACTCCGCGCCGAAATCGCGCGCGGCGTCTATGCGGCGGACAGCTTCCCGACCGAAAGCGATCTGTGCCTTCGCTACAAAGTCTCGCGCTTCACCGTTCGTGAGGCGTTGCGCACGTTGCAAGCCGACGGCTTGATCGCCCGCAAGCGCGGCTCTGGCACCGTCGTTCACCCGGCCTCGGCGCGTGGGGGGGCGTTGCACCAGCCGCTGTCGAACGTCGCCGAGATCCAGCAATATGCGCGCGACACGCAGGCGCGGTTCGAACGCACCGGCATCGTGCCGCTGCCACGCGAGATCGCCGAACAGATCGGCATTGTGGCAGGCGGCCGCTGGACACACTTTACGGGCCTGCGCCGTTCGGGCGATTCGACCGAACCGATCGCCACGACCGACGCCTATGTCCATGAAAGTCTTGCCGAAGCGGCCAAGCAGGTGACGCCCGATGAAGACACGATCTTTCGCCAGCTCGAACGGATCGGCGGGGTGCGGATCGACATCGTGACACAGGACATCCAGGCGGTTGCCGCCAGCCCCGAAGTCGCCAAGCGGCTTGGCGTGCCCAAAAAATCGCCCTGCCTGCTGATCCTGCGCTGTTACAAGGATGCCGCGGGGCGCATTCTCGAAATCTCCGCCAACCATCACCCCGGCGAACGGTTTGCCTATTCGATGCACATCGAGGTTGAGGGGTAGCACCTCAGCCATCGCCACCAAGCTCTGGTGCTGACGTTGGCTTCCAATTCTCCCCCGCAAAACGGATTGCGGGCGCGATCATGTGGCTGCCCTCGTGCTCGATCACCAGCCCGCGCTCGGCGATATGCGGCTGATCGAGCGCTTCGCGGAAATCGAGCACAGGCGCGAAGGCCACATTCTTATCAGCAAACCACGCGACCCAACCGTCACGCGATTTCTTGGCAAAAACGCCGCGCAAATAGGCGATCAGAACGCCCTGCTCGCCCGCCGGTTGTTCAGCAATGGCGATCAGATCAGGCCGCTCCAGCGCTGTCAGCAGGTTCTCGGCAAACTTCATCTCACGCCCGGCAAGGACAATGTGTTTGCCATCGGCAGTTTCATAAACCTGATAGAAGGCCGCACCACCCAGCGACCGCTGCGAAGCGGATTTGGGCGTTTCCCCGCCAGTAATCGCACTGCCGGCCACATGGCTGCACCACGGCAACAGACTGTCGAACATGGCGCAGTCGATGTAATCGCCCTGCCCTGTGTCTCGCGCGGCATAAAGCGCCATCAAGGTCGCCGAAAGTGCAGTCAGCCCTGCGGCCATGTCCGACGCTGCGGTCCCCGGCACAACCGGGGTGCCATCTGCCCCGTCATTGACCGACAAGAACCCCGCCATCGCCTGCGTTGCCATGTCGTGCGCGGGATGATGCGCCAGCGCGCCGCTTTGCCCGAATGCCGAAATCGAGGTGTAGACGATGCGCCGATTGCGTGCAGAAACTGCTGCGTAGTCGAACCCCAGCCGCTTCATCACGCCGGGCCGAAATCCCTCAACGAACACGTCTGCATTCGAAGTCAAATCCCAAAGCCGCTCCTTGCCTGCTTCGCTCTTGAGGTCGAGAACGATACTCTTTTTGCCGCGATTGAGGTTCCTGAACCACACCGACTGACCATTTTCGAAAGGCGCCTGATCGCGCGCGGGATCGCCTGACGCCGTCTCTACCTTCCACACCTCAGCGCCCTGATCGGCCATCATCATTGTCATCATCGGGCCGGGCAGGAACACCGACAGATCAATGACAGTGATACCGGTGAGCTTGCCCACCCTCAAATCACCTTGCGTTCGCGCATCGTCGCGATCTGATCGAGATCATAGCCGAGCTCGCCGAGGATCGCGTCATTATCCTGTCCGAGCAGCGGCCCCGCCCGAGACGGTAAGCGTTGGCCGTCAATCCGGATCGGGCTGGCGAGAACCTGCATGTTCGGTTTGTCCAAATGATCGACACTCTGCCGCATCCCGATCGTTTTCACCCAATCGCTGTCGAGCGCAGCGTCAAGCGTATTGACCGGCGCAACAGGGACGTGCCCTTCGAGCAGCATCTGCCAGTATGACATGGGCCGTTCGACAAAGATCGCATCGAAAATCTGTGTGAGGATAGGCCGGTTGGAAAGGCGCAGTGCGGGCGTTGCGAACTTAACATCGGCAATCAGGTCATCGCGCCCGATCCGAGTGCAAAGGATGGGCCAAAACTTTGGAATTTGGACCATCACAAACATCCAGCCATCGGCTGCGCGAAACATCTGACTTGGCGTGGCAGATGGATGCGCAGACCGCTCTGCGCGTTGAGTCACATCGCCTTCATTCATGTACCAGATCGCGGGATAGGTGAGCTGGTGCAGTGCCGTCGACAGCAGGTCGACATCGACATCGCACCCCTGCCCCGTTCGTTGCGCATCGAGCAAGGCGGCCAGCAATCCTACCACCATCTGGGTGCCGGTCATGAAATCGACCATCGAAAGCCCCATCCGTGACGGCGGGCCGTCAGGCTCCCCTGTCAAAGCGCAAAACCCCGCCTCGGCCTGCATAAGATAGTCGTAACCCGGCCATTTGGCGCGTGCATTGTCGCGTCCATACGCCGAGGCGTGGGCACAAACGATCGCGGGATTGACTGCTTTCAATGTTTCATAAGTCAGGCCTACCCGCGCAGGCACATCGCCGCGCAGATTATTGGCAACGGCATGAGCGTCTTTCACCAATCGATGGAGCACCTCCTGGCCCTGATCGGTCGTCA
>JANOQL010000056.1:0-7614 GCA_031414835.1 Sphingomonadales bacterium
TTCGCGCAATGTGCGCGCGGCGGCGCTGCCGATGCGTCATCTGGGCGCAGACGGGCTTCTGGGCATCGATTCGTTAAAGGGTCAGCGGATCATCATGGACTTTCCGGCTGGCACGATGCGCGTCGAACCATCGACTGCGCCTGAACCCAAGGTCACGGATGGCGAACTGATCATCGTGACGGCGCGGAACCGTTTGGGGCAACTTGTGATGGTCGATGCCGATGCCGCAGGCCAGCCGATTTCGGTCGTTGTCGATACTGGCGCGCAGAATACCGTCGGCAATGCAAAACTGCGCGGGTTGCTGACGCGGGGGAGCCGCGAAGGCAAAGTAACGCGCGTCGATATGATCGATGTGCTGGGGCAACGGACGGCAGCCGATTTCACTGTTGTCGATCGCGTCCGCATCGGTGGCGTTTCGATGGGCAACCTTGCCGTATCGTTTGCCGAAGCGCACCCGTTCCGCATCTTCGGTTTAAGCCGCAAGCCATCGATGCTGCTCGGCATCGAGACGCTCAAAGCCTTCCGCCGGGTGTCTGTTGATTTCACGACGCGCAAAATCAAGTTTCTGCTGCCCGATATCAGCCAGTCACCCGATCCAGGCCGCGACCTCGCCAGCAATGCGGTTGGCGGCGGTATTGAGCGCCGCACTCGCCGGTAGCGGCTTGATTTCGGATACCGGCTCGCGCGCTTCGAACCGGCGTGTCGTTACGCGCTGTCCGCGATCGCGGCTGATGGCCGCTTCGTAAACGATCACCGCCTCGTTCGACCGGGCATCGATCCCGAACTCCGTCAATTGACCGCTCAACACAATACCGGGATCGAGGCTGAATTGCCGCGGATCGAGGATCACTTTCCCGGTTTTGGCAGCGATCGTTTCGGACAGCACCCGCTGGAACAGACGTGCCGGTGGCTCGGTCCACACCGCGTCTTTGACGTAGGCGACGCTGGTGCTGCCATCGGCGACCGAAATGCGCGTGTTCGCGAGCGCCAGCGGGACGATCGGTACCGAGATCGTGATGGCGTCGCCCGACGATGCGCTGCGGTCATTGCCCGCTGCCGGTTGTTGCGCAGATGTCAGCGTAAGCAGCGATGGCGGTGGTTCGGCCCCGAAGCGCACGCAGCCCGAAAGCGCGGTTGCCGCAACGATGAGTGCGATGACGTGTTTCATTTCTCGGCCTTTCCAGGCTTATAGTCAGGCAAGGATGGCGATCCCAGCAACGAACCGGCACCGCCCTGATCGAGCTTTTGCGCCACCGATCCCAAGGATTCGGACATGCTTCGCAAATCGCGGACCAACTGCCCGACCTCGGGGATCGTCTGCTTTGAAAACGCCTGAACGCCGGGCCGTGCATCGGACAGCACGGCATCGAGGCTCGCCATGCTTTTCTGCGCCGACGCTGCGGTTTTGCGCAGGTCTTCGATCATCGGACGTCCGCTTTCGTTGAGCAAAGTGTTGGTGGTGCCCGTCAGCAGCCCCAGCTGTTCAACCGCGACGCCAGCCTTACGGATCGTCAACCGCGTTTCGGCCAGCGTCGCATCGATTTGCGGGCTGCTGCGCGCCAGTTCGGCGGTCAGTTTATTGGTATTGGCAAGGATACCCGAAATGCTGTTCTGGTTTTCAGGGTTCATCAACTCGGTCAGCCGCTCGGTGAGCGATGACAGCCGTTCGAGGAGCTGCGGCGCATTGTTGAGCAAGGCACCAAGGCCAGTGCGCTTTGTCGGGATGACCGGAACCCCGCCCGGACCCAGATCTGTAATCAGCGGCGCGCCTTTGACGGCCCCATCGAGCAAAATTGTCGACGGCCCGGTAAAGCTGCCTTGCAGGCTCGCTGTCGTGCCCTGGAGGATCGGCGTCCCGTCACGCACGGCAACGCGCACGCGGACAAAGCCCGGATCGGCGCGCCACAGTTCGATCTTGCGCACCTCACCCGACGGCACACCTGCGTACGTGACCGTTCCCCCTGTCGCGAGACCTTCGACCGATTGCTGGAAGAAAATATCATATTCCTTGGTGCGTCCACCACCAAGGCCTGCAATCCAGATCAGGAACGCAACAAGCCCGATCAGCAACAGCAGCACCGTGGTTCCCACGAGTATCTGGTTCGAACGCGTTTCCATCAGCCCCTCATGCCCCTGTTCGTTCTTGACGTCCAACTGTGCCGCCTGCCCCAGGCTGCGCCGCACGTCCTCGTGGTCCGTTGAAATATTCCTGGATCCACGGGTGCTTCAACGCCAGCAGTTCAGGAATGGTCCCGACTGCAATGACCTTTTGATCGGCCAGCACCGCGACGCGATCGCAAATCGCATACAGCGTATCGAGATCGTGCGTGATCAGAAACACCGTGAGCCCCAGCGTTTTTTTGAGACTGAGCGTCAAATGATCGAACGCCGCTGCGCCGATCGGATCGAGTCCTGCGGTCGGTTCATCGAGGAACAGCAGTGCCGGATCGAGCGCCAGCGCGCGCGCCAACCCTGCGCGCTTTTTCATACCGCCCGACAGTTCCGACGGATATTTTGGCCCTGCGTCAGGTGGCAGCCCCGCCATCACGACCTTGTAAGACGCGATTTCGTCGAGCAGTTCGCCTTTGATATTGGGATAATATTCGCGGATTGGCACCTGAACATTTTCAGCGACGGTCAATGTCGAAAACAGCGCGCCGCCCTGAAACAGCACGCCCCAGCGTCGGCGAATATCGAGCGCTTCGTCTTCATCCTTGTCGATCATCGATTCGCCGAAGATTTCGACTTCGCCTTCTTCGGGGTGCTTCAACCCGATGATCGAACGCATCAATACCGATTTGCCTGTTCCCGATCCGCCGACGACCCCCAGAATCTCTCCGGTGCGGACATCGAGATCGACGCCGTCGTGGATCACCGCCTCGCCAAACCGGTTGACGATGCCGCGCACCCGGATCGCGACGGGATTGGTAACGTCCATCAATTCCAGCCCACCGAAGTGAAAAACACTGCAAAAAATGCGTCGAGCACGATTACAAGGAAGATTGCCTGCACCACCGCAGATGTGGTTTTCTGGCCGACCTCTTCAGCGTTGCCAGCGACCAGCATCCCCTGGAAACACCCCGTCATCGCAATAACGGCGCCAAACACCGGCGCCTTGATCAGCCCGACCCAGACATCTGTCAGCGGCACGACTTCGGCGAGACGCTGGATATAGCTGTCAGGCGCAATCCCGAGCGAAATCCAACAAAGCAGCCCGCCGCCAACAATCGACATGAACATCGCAAAAAAGCCGAGCAATGGCATCATGACAATCGTCGCCAGCAGCCGCGGCAGAACCAGCGCCTCGACCGGCGACACGCCGATGGTCCGCATCGCATCGACTTCCTCGGTCAGCTTCATTGTGCCGATCTGGGCAGCGAATGCCGATCCCGAACGCCCTGCGACCATGATCGCTGTCATCAGCACGCCCAATTCACGCGTCGTGATCCGGCCGATCAAGTTGATCGTCAGCGATTCGGCCCCGAACTGTGCCAGCTGCACCGCACCCTGCTGCGCTATGACGATGCCGATCAGAAAACTCATCAACCCGACGATGGCCAGCGCGCGCACCCCCACCAATTCGAAATGCTGGACCACCGCATTGTAGCGAAACCGCGAAGGGTGACGGACCACATTGCCGACAGCGATCATGATCGCGCCGAAAAAGCCGAGCAGCCCCTTCATCGTCGTGAACGCGGCAATCGTCGCTTCGCCTGCTTCTGCCAAACCACGAGTGAAGGCATTTTCCGATTCAGGCCGCATTTTGACGAGCTGATCCGATTCGGCGACTTGGGCGAGCAGGATGGTGCCATCGCTGTCCGCCCCCTCGATGGGAGCGCCCAGACGTTTCGACAGTTTATGGATGAGCCACGCGCCAACGGTATCGATCCGCTCGACGCCAGAAAGATCGATGCCAGCCACCGGGCCTTCGACAAGATCGAGCTGTGTGGGAAGCGTGCCGACCCGCGCCAGCGTCAGCCGACCGGTAAAGCGCAGCATCCTGCCCTTGGCAGTTTCGGTATCGGCAAACTCAGGCACAGCGATCATCGCGGTGACACTGCGAGATTATTGGCTTACCGGCAAGCGGCATCCCGTTTAGGACAAAAGCACCGGCCTCGATTGGATTCATTTGCCCGGCTATCGTCACATCCCCCATAAGCGCCAGAACCCGCTTCATCATCATATTGTTCCTACAGGAGACACTCAGTGCAGCCTCGCATCCTCCTTACAGGCGCAAGCCGCGGCATCGGCGCAGCAATCGCCAATGCCCTTGGCGGCCACGCTCTTGTCCATGCCGTGAGCAGCAGCGACGGCGATCTGTCCGATCCGCGCACGCCTGCCCGGATTTGGCAGGCTGCGCAGGACAGGCTGGGCGGTATCGATGTCCTTATTAACAATGCGGGGCTGTTCGAAGCCAACCCGATCGCGGCGAGCGATGCCGACTGGCTGTCGAACTGGGAGCGGACAATGGCGGTCAATCTTACATCTGCGGCGCAACTCAGCCGGTCGGCCGTGAACCACTGGCTTGAAACCGGCAGGCAGGGCCGGATCGTCAACATCGCCAGCCGCGCCGCCCACCGTGGCGACAGCCCCGAACACTGGCACTATGCCGCCGCCAAAGCAGGAATGGTCGCAATGACCAAAACGATCGCCCGCGCATATGCCACAAAGGGCATCTATGCCTTTGCCATCTGCCCCGGCTTTACGATGACAGGAATGGCCGAAGACTATCTGGCCAGCCGTGGCGGCGATAAACTGCTCGCCGATATTCCTTTGGGGCGGGTTGCTGCCCCCGAGGAAATCGCCGAAATGGCGCGCTGGTGCGCCATCGATGCGCCGCCTTCGATGACGGGCGCCGTGCTCGACGCCAATGGAGCCAGTTATGTCCGCTAGATTGTCCATCTTTGCCGCAGCGATGCTGCTGCCTGGCTGCGCGTCTGTGCCAAAGGTCGATCCGCAAGTCTCGCGCATTGCGCTTGCCGAGTCTTGCGCGACGCGCGACGGCTGGAGCGATCCTGCGCCGCCAGCGAAGATCTTCGGCAACGTCCATTATGTCGGCACGTGCGGGATCGCTGTGCTGCTGGTGACCGACCCCAAGGGCCATATCCTGATCGATGCGGCGACATCAGAGGCAGTGCCGTCGATCCTCGCTAATATCCGCACGCTGGGCTTCGATCCGCGCGACGTGAAAATCATTATCGGCAGCCACGAACATCTCGATCATATGGGCGGCCTTGCCGGTTTGAAAGCCGCAACTGGCGCGCGCGTATTGCTGAGCAACCCGGCGCGCGCCGTTATGGCATCGGGGAAACTGGATGCTGACGATCCGCAGGTAGGGCTACTTTCCGATATGCAGCCAGTCGCAGCCGATGGCGTGATCAATGACGGCAATGTGGTCCGTGTCGGCAATCTCGCGCTCACCGCAGTGGCAACACCCGGGCACACCAGCGGCGGGACAAGTTGGGAATGGCGATCATGCGAAGGACCGCGCTGCGCCAGCATCGCCTATGTCGATAGCCTGACTCCGGTTTCAGCCGACAATTATCGCTTCACCGACCATCCCGAACGCGTTGCACCTTTTCGGACAACGTTCGACCGCGTGTCGGCGCTCGATTGCGACATATTGATCACCCCGCACCCTTTTGTCAGCGACCTGTTTCCGCGGATCGCCGGAAAGATGCCGCTGATCGACAAGACCGCCTGCAAAACCCTCGCCACCGCAATGCGCAAACGGCTTGATGACCGGCTGGCCAAAGAGGCTACCGCACGAACAGCACCACCGACAGCACCAGCCCGATAACGACAATCGCCACCTTGAGTACGCGTTCGTTGACGCGTGCCAGCACCACATTGCCCATCGCGCCACCGACAATTGCGCCTGTGCCGACGATCATTGCCTTTTTCCATTCGACATCGGGTGAAAACAGAAACAGCCCCAGCGCGGCAACGTTGATCAGCGCTGCCAGCGCATTTTTGGTTGCGCTGGCTGAACGGATCGCAAGGCCTGCCGCTGTCAGCACCGTCACCAGGATGATGCCATTCCCGCCGCCGAAATAGCCGCCATAAATCGAACTGAAAAACAATCCGACGCCCGACAGCGCCGGGGCCAGCGGGGCTTTGGCCTCGGCAGGCTTGGGACCGAATGCCCCCCAGGCGAAGAGTGCCGTCGCAGCCAGGATCAGCCATGGGACCAATGCCGCAAACGTCGCGGCGGGTGTGACAAGGATCAGCTGCGCGCCAACCAGTCCGCCGCCGATGGCGATCCCGAGCATCAGCCACGCTGGCAGCCCCGGCACGCCTGCAACACCTTTGCGCCCGCCCCACGCTGTCGTCACCTGTCCGACCGAGAGCGCGACTGTCGAGGTGATGTTCGCCACCCGCGCATCGAGACCTGTGAAAATCAGCGCGGGCAGCGTGATGAACGATCCCCCGCCTGCCACCGCATTCTGGACGCCTGCCCATAGCCCCGCCGCCAGAAGGATCGCCCATTCCATGCGTTGTCCGCTATGCCATTCCCTTCGGCGCGCCAACCCCGTAACGCTCGCGCCATGACGCAAAGCTGGAAACTGACGCTCCCCTGCACCCGTGCCGAGGCCGAAGCATTGACGGGCGATTTCGAGGCGCTGGCGATGCTCGATCCACCACCTGCGATCATCACGCGCGAACCCGATGAGGCGAGGCCCGACCGTTGGGAACTCAACGCCTATTTCGAAGGCAAGCCCGATGCGGACAGCGTGGCACTGCTCCAGTCGCGGTTGCCCAGTGCGGCAAAAGCGAGGCCATTGCTCGAACCGCTCCCCGATGAAGATTGGGTCACTGTCAGCCAGGCAGGCCTCGAGCCTGTCCACGCAGGGCGCTTTTACATTCACACGACGAGCAACAAGGGGCAGGTTCCGCGCGGGGCAACTGCCTTCCGGATCGAAGCGAGCCAGGCGTTCGGCACAGGCGGCCATTCAACGACGGCGAACTGCGTTGCCATGCTCGATGCGATGCGCCGCCGAGGGCTGCGCGCAATCGACATTGCCGATATCGGCACTGGCACCGGCGTTCTAGCGTTTGCGGCCCAGTCGCTCTGGCCGCAGGCGCGGATCATTGCATCCGATATCGATCCCAAAAGCGTCGGAATTGCGCGCGATAATGCCGCGATAAACGCGGTGCCGACTGGCCAGCTTCCAGGTCACCTTGCGCTTGTCACGGCATCGGGAGCCGATCACCCCGCGATCCTCGCCCGCGCACCTTTCGATTTGATCATCGCCAACATTCTGGCAGCGCCGCTGATCGAGCTTGCCCCGGCCTTCGCGGCACTCTCGAGGCCAGGCGCGAGCGTGGTCGTCGCCGGTCTTCTGCGGGCGCAAGCCGATACCGTTGCCACCGCTTATCGCCATGCCGGTTTCCGGCTTGCAGAAACGCAAGGGCAAGGCGAATGGCCCGGCTTGCGTTTCATCCGCCGCCCCGATTTCGGTTTCCGACGCCGCCAACGAACACCCCTGCGCACGTCGCAACCGCCGGGCGATTTCGGCACCTGGTAATCGCGCTTGCACCCGCTGCGCAACGCCGCATAGAAGCAGGTGGGGAGATGGAAATAATGCAAAGGCCCAGCTGGTTTGCGCGCAT
>JANOQL010000057.1:0-2251 GCA_031414835.1 Sphingomonadales bacterium
CCGGAACCAAGGATTATGTTGCGACCGATGACTTGAAGGTCGCGGTCAATGCCGCTGTCACGCTGCGGCGGCCGTTGCTCGTCAAGGGCGAACCGGGCACCGGGAAGACGGTGCTCGCCGAAGAAATCGCCAAGGCGGCCAATGCCGAACTGATCACGTGGAATATCAAGTCAAGCACCAAGGCGCAGCAAGGGCTGTATGAATATGATGCCGTCGCGCGCCTCCGCGATGGCCAACTCGGCGATGAGCGCGTTCACGATATCCGCAACTACATTCGCAAAGGCAAGCTGTGGGAGGCGTTCACTGCGCCGGAACTGCCTGTCCTGCTGATCGACGAGATCGACAAGGCCGATATCGAATTTCCCAACGATCTGTTGCAGGAACTCGATCGCATGGCGTTCGATGTTTACGAAACGCACGAAACAATCGCGGCGAAGGAACGCCCGATCGTCATCATTACATCGAACAATGAAAAGGAATTGCCCGACGCGTTCCTGCGCCGCTGCTTTTTTCATTACATCAAGTTCCCTGATAGGGACACGATGCAAGCCATTGTCGATGTTCACTTTCCGGGCATCCAGAAAATTCTCGTCAGCAAGGCAATGGACGTGTTTTACGAAGTCCGCGAAGTCCCCGGCCTCAAGAAGAAGCCGAGCACTAGCGAATTGCTCGACTGGCTCAAACTGCTGCTTGCGGAGGATATGCCGCTCGACGTGTTGCAAAACCGCGATCCCACCAAGGCGATCCCGCCCTTGCACGGTGCGCTGCTCAAGAATGAACAGGATGTCATGCTGTTCGAACGGCTGGCGTTCATGGCGCGCCGGAACGGATAAGGCATGGCCCATTCCGGCCATTGCCTTTGTGGCAGCGTAACCTTCAGCATCGCGAGCGATCCGATCGGTGCGCGGATGTGCTGGTGTCACGATTGCCAGCGGATCGCGAGCGGTTCGGCAACGGTCAACGTCCTGTTTGCAGCAGACGATGTGCGCTTCGATGGCGCATTTTCGACTTTCAAGATGGTTGCCGATAGCGGAAACACCGTCGAACGCGGATTTTGCCCGACGTGCGGTTCGCAACTTTACAGCAAGACGCTTGAACCTGCCGGATTGCCGATGCGAATCCGCGCAGGCGTTCTCGACGATCCACAACTGATCGCCCCCCAAGCCATCATCTGGACAGACGGCGCGCCAAAATGGGCGCTGCTGGATCCTGCGCTGCCGCATCATCCCAAGGGGCCGCCACCGGCCCTTGCCAACACAACGAGCTGACGCCCATGTTCTTCAACTTCCTCGACGAACTCCGCTCGGCGGGCATCCCGGCTTCGATGAAGGAGCATCTGATCCTTTTAGAAGCGCTTGACCGCGAAGTGATCGAGCGGACGCCTGAGGAGTTTTATTACCTTAGCCGCTCGGTGTTCGTGAAGGATGAAGGGCTGCTCGATCGCTTCGATCAGGTATTCAACAAGGTCTTCAAGGGGTTGCTCACCGATTATGGCGTCAACCAGCAGGAAATCCCCGAGGATTGGCTGAAAGCGGTCGCCGAGAAGTTCCTGACCGATGAGGAAATGGAGGCGATCAAGTCCTTGGGGTCTTGGGACGAGATCATGGAGACGCTCAAGAAGCGTCTGGAAGAACAGCAGAAACGACACGTAGGCGGAAGCAAGTGGATCGGCACCGGCGGCACCTATCCGTTCGGCTATAATGGCTATAATCCCGAAGGTGTGCGCATCGGCGGCGAATCGAAAAACAAACGCGCTTTGAAGGTCTGGGAAAAGCGCGAGTTCGCCAATCTCGATCACACCAAGGAACTGGGCACGCGCAACATCAAGATCGCGATGCGCCGCCTGCGCAAATTCGCGCGCACCGGATCGGCCGAGGAACTCGACATCGGGGCGACGATCGACGGCACCGCGAAGCAGGGCTGGCTCGACATTCACATGCGCCCCGAACGCCGCAACGCGATCAAGGTGCTGCTGTTCCTCGATGTCGGCGGATCGATGGACCCGTTCATCAAGCTGTGCGAGGAATTGTTCAGCGCCGCGACGAGCGAGTTCAAAAATCTCGAATTCTATTATTTTCACAACTGCCTGTATGAAGGCGTTTGGAAAGATAACCGCCGCCGGTTCAGCGAACGCACGCCGACGTGGGACATCATGCACAAATTCCCGCACGATTATAAGCTGATCTTCGTCGGCGATGCCGCGATGAGCCCGTATGAGATCAGCCATCCCGGCGGCTCGGTCGAACATTTC
>JANOQL010000058.1:0-2897 GCA_031414835.1 Sphingomonadales bacterium
GAGGTTGCATCAAACACGATCTCAATGTCTTTGAAACTTGGCAACGCGACCAGCCCTTCAATGCCGTCCGCTGTCATCGGCACGCCCAGCCGTTTGGCGCGTTTCAAACCGTCCGAGTCCGGATCGATCCCGACCAGGGCAGCCATTTCAAGACTGTCCGACAAGCGCATGATTTTGATCATCAGATCGGTGCCGATGTTGCCAGAGCCGATTATCGCGACCTTGACCTTTTGCATCTCAAGCGGCTTCATAGGTAAACGACGCCGAACCAAGCCCGCCAATTGTGGCGCGCACGACATCTCCGGGGTTGATGGCATACATTGGCCCCAGCGCGCCGCTCAGGATGACATCGCCTTTCCGCAAGCCCTCGCCGCGCTTGGCAAGCGTCTGCGCGAGCCATGTCAGCGCGTTGAGCGGATGGCCCATGCTGGCAGCCCCTGCGCCTATGGACACAATCTCTCCATTGACTTCCAGCGCCATTCCGCACGTCCACAGATCAAGCCCGTCAAGTGTTTGGGATCGCTGCCGAGCACGAAAAAGGCCGAAGATCCGTTGTCCGACACTGTGTCTGCGAAGGTGATTTTCCAATCCTCGATCCGGCTATCGACAATTTCGATGGCAGTGACGACAGAGGCCACTGTCGCAGCAATATGTTCGCGTGTCACATCCGGATCGTTCACATCTGCTGCCATGATGAACGCAACTTCGCCTTCGGCTTTGGGTTGCAGCACATGTCTGGGCGACAAAAAGCCGCCGTCGGCGATGGCCATATCGGCAAACAAGACCCCGAAATCGGGCTGGTCGACCCCCATTTGCAATCGGACCGCTTTTGCTGTCAGCCCGACTTTGCGACCCACAATGTGGCGGCCTTGGTTCTGCCAGAGCACAGTGTTGATCTGCTGAATCGCATACGCATTCTCGATGTCGTGCGGTTCGATAAGATCGCGCATCGGCGCAACCATGCCAGCCTGATACGCATTCCTTAGCCGTTCTGCGGCTTGCTCATTTACGGTCACGCGACACCTTTCGAACTGAGTTGGCTATTGATGGCGCGGAGCCTTTCAAGTGCGGCGTCTTCACCGGCTTTGCCCGGGTCAGACATGCTGTGTTCGAGTTCGACGAGGCCGGTATAGCCCTTGTATTCCAAATGCCTGAGCACATTGACGAAATTGATTTCCCCTGAGCCGGGCTCGCTGCGGTTCGGGCTGTCAGCGATCTGCACCATCGCCACCACATCATATGTCAGATCGAGATTGCGCAACAGATTGCCATTCATCGCCTGCACATGGAAGACATCGAACATTAGCCGCACCGCTGGATGATCGACCGCTTTAACGACAGCATAGGCATCGTGAAAATCATTGATCAGCATTGCGGGGTAATCCCAACTGCTCAGTGGCTCGATTAACAGCGTGATCCCGTGCCGTTGCGCATCATCTGCCAGTAAACGAAGATTTGCGATCATGCCCTGCAATTGCATCGCGAGCGGCATCAATGCGTCTCGGCCGCTCAAAACCGTCACGAAGCGCCCATTGACGCGGTTTGCAGCATTGGCGGCGCGCGTCAGTTCAGATTTCAAATGCGCCCGTGTGGCTTCGTCGGTGCGCGTCCACAATGGCTCCACCCAATGTTCGGGATCAAACGCAAAGCAGCCCATTTCCAGCCCGTGACGACCAAGCGATTGTCCGATCAGGCTCTGGCTATCATCATCACGCAAAAGCAACGCATTGTCTTCGACCCCGGAAAAGCCGTGACTGGCGATGAAGTCGATATGCGCGACCGGATCGAGCGATCCGACACTGTGCAAAAACATTGGCGTATCGAGCGAATAGAGCCCGATATGCGGTGCAAAGCGCATGTTCCAAGCGGGCGTGGTCATTGTTGATCCTCTTGATCTTCGGAACCGAACTCAGGCAGGCGGCGGTCCCCGATGTTCGCCTCGACCAGTGCGCCAGCTGCCAGCACCGTATCATCGTCTCCCCAGCGGGCATAAAGCGTGATGCCGAATGGCGTGTCATCGGCTGCCAATCCGACGGGTATGGCGAGGGTAGGGGCGCCTGCTTTTCCTGTGCATTTGGCGGCCGCACCCATCGGCGCGATCAGAACATCGACATTGCCAATGCGAAGCGCCGCATCGATGCCAGCAGTCCGGCTCAACTCAAGGTCACGGCGCTTGTCGGCAATATAGGCAGGATGCCCGATGCCTTGCGTGGCTTCAGCGGCGATCAACAGCGACTGACCATAGGGAATCGCTTCGGGGTGAACGGCGTTCCATGCGATCAGATCGGCGAGCGAATGAATATCGTTCGACGGGCGATGATCGTCGAGAAAGCAATTGAGCGAGTCTTTGAACTCGGTCGCAAAAACGGTCGACCGCACGTCTTGCAGTGCATCGGCGCTGGGCAAATCGCAAGGATCGATAATGGTCGCCCCAGCGCGGGCCAGTGCTGCAAGTGCAGCGTTGAAGTTGGGCATCACATCCGCAAACTGGTCCCTGTCTGCCATAGCGCGTCTTGGAACACCGATCCTCAAATCTGAAATGCCGGCAATTGAGCGTTTTGCATCATTCCGCCGACCGATCAGCCACTGCATCGACGCTGCATCGCGCACGTCGGCACTTGAGACTGCGGCTGTGGCGGCGGCGATATCGGCAACACTTCGCCCAATAAACCCCGGCGCATCCTGCGTTGGCACCAGCGGCATAATCCCGTCGCGGGGGAGAGCGCCGACGCTGGGTTTGTAACCAACGACCGATGAATAGCTGGAGGGTGTCTGGATCGAGTTTTGCGTCTCTCCACCAATCGCCAATGGGGCAAACCCGGCGGCTACCGCCGATGCAGAGCCGACGCTCGACCCCTGACCACGGCCATAGGCGATGCCGTGCGGGTTCAGAACCA
>JANOQL010000059.1:0-6181 GCA_031414835.1 Sphingomonadales bacterium
GCTCTATCCGGCGCGCACGCCCTTATTCTATGCCGCTGCCGTCACGATGCGGGTGCTGATGTTCGGCTTTGCCGCAGGCGGGTTGTGGGCGGCGTGGCAGGGCAGAGATGGCGATCTGGTCGAGGCACGTCGGCGGTTGCGATTGCGGATGATTGTCGCGGTCGGGCTCTATGTTCTGATCGTCAACACAATCGAAATGGGCGTTTATTCTGGCCCGCTCCCGCGCGCGTGGCTGTCGCTGATCGAGATCGGCATATTGCTGCTGACCTTCTCCTTCTGCGCAGCAATGTTTGCCAGCCGCGAAGCCGATCTGTTCGCGGCACCCAAGCGCGCGGCGCCGATCAGTGCTGCCACGCCCCCATCAACAAACGATCCACTCGCGCACCGCCTGCTCACCCATATGGAGACGATGCGCCCCTATCGAGACGAGACGCTGACCGTCGCGGGCCTAGCCGCCCAACTCGGCGAACCCGAATACCGCCTCCGCCGGATCGTCAACGGCGCACTCGGCCATCGCAATTTCGCGGCGTTCCTGAACGGCTACCGATTGGCCGAAGTCAAAGCCGCCCTCGCCGATCCCGAACAGCGCGAAGTGCCAATCCTGACCATCGCGCTCGACGCCGGCTTCGGCTCACTCGGCCCCTTCAACCGCGCCTTCCGCGAGGCAGAAGGGACGACGCCGAGCGCGTGGCGCGCAGCGAGGTTGGGGTGACAGGCTTTATTCCACAAGTTCGCGGATTGGAGAAAATGTGGGTAAAACGTAGCCGAAGGCCGCTTTACCTTGGGGCGGCGAATTGCGGCTTTAGCTAGTCGCTAAAGCCCCTTCATCCGGTAGCGCGATGAGCTCTTCGAGGAACAGCGCAATGAGGCCAGACTGCGAATCCACGCTGGCCTTCGCATAGACCCGTGCAAGCTGTGCGCGGACAGTGCCCGCTGCGGAACCGCGCAGGGTGGCGATCTCGGCGATGTCGCATCCTTTCAGCGCGAACAGCGCCACATCAGCTTCTGCCGCGGTAAGCTGCCATTCTGCGAAGCGCAGGGAGATCAGATCGGCCAGCGCGCCTTGTGCGACGGCAACGGCGGTCTCGTCGCGCCGGGCGGCGGCGATCAGGCTGCGCACTTGTAAGGCTCCCAGCACGACTGCGACAAGTAGCGCGATTGCGGCCATGCCTTCGATCGCCAAATGCAGGCCGATCCCGTCTGCCTCTATGTCACCGAGCAGATCGGCAATGAAAAATGCGCATGCCAAGGCTTGCAAGGCCACGAGCATGCTGATCCCGGTGGCCTTGCGTTCAATGCTGCGCGCTCTGGTGGCCATGAGGCTTGCTTATCGTCCGAGCGGGGCCATCGCCACAAGAACCTGCTTGCCGCTTCGCCGAGTTTCGAAGATCACCCCGAAGAGGTGCAATAGGATGAGCAGATAAAGAAGGTTGGCGGCGGTCTCGTGGATTTCACCGAGCGGACCCTCTTCGCTTTGCTCGCCTTTTTCTTCCCCATCTTCGTCTTGGCTTTGCGCAGCGATACCGATGCTGCGATGTTCGACCTCCCGCCCCGCCCCGTCCCATGGCGGCAGGCCAGCCATGGCTATTCCAGTGGCCATGATCGTCAGCAGGCAGCCCCAGATGGTATAGGCCATCAGCGCACCGAGCGGATTGTGCGAAATGTGGTGCGTCACTTTGCCTGCCCGGATATCGCGCAGATGGTCGAGCGCCTTGCGCGGGCTGGGCCGGAACGCCGAAAAGCGCGCTTCGGTTGGACCGATCAAACCCCATAGCAGACGCAGGCCGAGGATCGCGACCAGTCCGTAGCCGACCCAGATATGCGGGCCGGAGCCTTCTTCAGTGAAAATGGCATTGGCGAGAACGGCTAGCGCGATCGACCAGTGGGTAATCCTGACAATCGGATCCCAGCGACGGCGGGCGAGTGGGGTTGTTTCGGTCATGGCGCGTCCTTTGCAAAAAAGGTACCAGCGACTGCCCTGCGTGTTGGGGGGGGGCAAAGCGAGCCGCTGGCCCGCCGCTATCTGGCACCGCACCTGCAGCGGTGCGATTGGCGATCTGCTTATGCGGCCCGGCCTAAGCGGCTGCTTAGGGGTCGCAACCAGACATGCGCGCTCCAAGCCCCTCGCCGATTCCGGAATCGGCTAGCCGAAATTGAAACGGGCGGAGATTGGCTCCGCCTCTTGCCCCACAGCCGCTCCATAACCACCCAATGGAGCCAATCATGCAAACCGATCCGACCACCACCGAGATCATCACCCAGATGCTCTCCCGCGCGCCGCATATTTTTGCGTTCGATCTTTCGCGCTATCTCATTGCCGCGCTTCTGATCAGTGCCGTGGTCTGGGGCCTGCGCCGCACCGCCTGGGCCTCTCGCAAGATCCAGAAGCGTGAGGCAACCAGCACCGACTTTCGGCGCGAGCTGTTCGCCTCGGTCCGCACTGTCGGCATCTACACCATCGTCAGCCTGTTCATCGTGTGGGGCACGATGACCGGGCTGTATCCGCCGATGTTCGATCTCGATTATGGCCTGTGGGCCAATCTTGGCCTGTTCGCCGCGATCCTGATTACCCACGATGCCTATTTCTACTGGTCGCACCGCACGATGCACCATCCCAAGCTGTTCAAGACCTTTCACCGGTTTCACCACAAGACGATCACCCCGACCGCTTGGGCAGCGTACAGCTTCGCGATCCCCGAGGCGGTGGTGATGGCGCTGTTTATGCCGGTCTGGCTGTTTCTGGTGCCAACGCCAGGCATCGTCGTGTTCAGTTTTCTCGCCGTCATGATTATCCGCAACTGCATGGGGCATGCGGGGCTAGAACTCCACGCGCGCGGCTGGGCGAGCCACCCGGTGCTCAAATGGATTTCGACAACGACGCACCACGACCTCCACCATGCGGGCAGCTTCAATCACAATTTCGGGTTTTACTTCACCTTCTGGGACAAGATCATGGGCACCGAACATCCCGATTACGTCGCGACGTTTGACAAGGTAACGGCCAAGCCTGCCGGACAAACAGCACAACCGGCGGTGGCATAAGCGAGGTTGGCAAGACGGCACCTGCCACACGTCCAGCCTTCGACTTGGCGGCTTGGCGTGAGGCAACTCGATGATGGGCACGAGCCGCCTGACTGAGGTTCAATCTCGCACCAAGACGCCAAGGACGCCAAGTCAGTGCGTAACCGGAAACCTGTGTGTTCTTTGCCGTTGCATCGCGAAGAGGGCTGAACCAGACTGGCTACATGCGCATCCGCGACGAACGACCCAGCGATGAAACCGCCATCGCCGCCGTCACCCGCGCCGCGTTCGCAGCGGTCGCACAGAGCAGCCATACCGAGGCGGCGATTGTCGCGGCGCTCCGCGCGGCAGAGTCGTTGACGCTATCGCTTGTTGCCGAGGATGACGGTGCTATCGTCGGCCACATCGCGTTTTCACCTGTGCAGATTGATGGCCGTGACGGGCCATGGGTCGGGCTTGGCCCGGTATCGGTCGTGCCCGAACGCCAAAGCCAAGGCATCGGCGCACTGCTGATCCGGGAAGGCCTCTCCCGCCTCGCCGAAACTGGCACCGAAGTCTGTGTCCTGCTCGGCCATCCCGATTATTATCCGCGCTTCGGTTTCGCGCACGATCCCAGGTTGACCTACGAAGATCATGTGACGCCCGCGTTCCAGCGCCTTGTGTTTGGCGGAACACCGCCCGTCGGGCGAGTGACCTATCACCCTGACTTTGCCGCGACCTGATGGCCATCGTCTACCAGCGGCTGTCCGCCGATCACGCCAGCGCCGCCGCCGCAATTCACAGGCGCGCGCAGGCCACGATCCCGGGCTATCCGGTCGATCTTCATAGTGCCGATGAATTCAGGGCATTCTACCGCGAAACTGTCCTCGCCGAATGCACCGTCTGGGGCGCGTTCGAAAATGGACTGCTGCAAGGCCATATCGCGATCCGCACAGGTTGGATCGATCATCTTTAGTCGATCCCGACGCCCATGGCCGGGGAATCGGATCGGGATTGCTCGTCCTTGCCAAGGCACGGCAATCCGAGCTCCGGCTCCGCACATCCCAGGCCAATGCCGGTGCCCGCCGCTTTTACGAACGCCACGGATTCGAAATCGAATCGATGACTGATGGCGATGCCAATGAGGAGAAGATGCCTGACATTTGCTATGCGTGGTGCCGGTGACGCAATTCTCAAGTCTCGCTGAATGTGCCATGCGAGCGTGACGATGTCAATATATTTCTCCATATGGGTTGGCTTCGCCTTGCGAATATTCCTAGACCGCAGCATAGCAACGCGATGACCAGTCTTTGCATCCTTGCCCCCAGCACCGAATGGGATGCGCTTGCTGCCGAAGAGATTGCCGGTCTGCGCGCGCTGTTTCCCGATGCACATTTCCGCGATTGGCACGACGCCGGTGATCTGACCGGGTTCAATGTCGTGACTCCGCTGCTCGCCTGGGGGTATCACCGCGATCCTGTCCGCTGGTTCGGCCTGCTCGATGGGTGCGAGGGGCAAGGGGTGACCCTCATCAACCCCGCACCACTGCTCCGCTGGAACAGCGACAAGGCCTATCTGTTCGACCTAGAGGCGGCAGGGGTTGCCATCGTGCCGACCATCGCTTGCCCCGCACTCGACGCAGTGGCGCTAACAGGGGCGGCTGCAAAATTCGGCACGACTGACCTGATCGTGAAGCCTGCGCGATCGGCAGGATCGGATCGCACCCACCGGCTATCGGCCACCGACCCCATCCCTGCCGACGTTGCGCAGTTGCCGATGCTGATCCAGCCGACGATGCCCGGGATTGCCGAGGGCGAGCTGTCGCTGCTGTTCTTCGGTGGCCGGTTCAGCCACGCCATCGTCAAGCGTGCGCCCCAAGGCGAGTTTCGCGTTCAGCCGCAATTCGGCGGCAGTGTCCACGCCATCGATCCACCTGCATCGGCGATGCGTCTTGCCGCAGCCGCGCTTGCGGCCTGCCCGGTGCCGCCTGCCTATGCGCGCGTCGATCTGGTCAGCGACGGAGACGGCTTCGCGCTGATGGAAATCGAGCTGATCGAACCATCGCTGTTCCTCGACCACGCCCCCGATGGCGGGGCGCGGTTGTTGGCGGCCCTCTCCAGCTAGCGCACCTGAAGCGCAAAAGCGGCGAGCACCGCCGCCACGATGATGCTCAGGATCAGCACCAGCGGCCATGGCACCCAGCCGACGGCATCGGGATCGCGCCGCCTTGTCCGCGCACGATCGCGCCACACCGCAAGACCGGCCACCGACACAGCCCCTGCGCACATCATCCACAGCTGGCCTTGCAAACAGCGCCCCTTCCCGCCACACTCGACGCAGATATAGGAGAGTCCAAACTCATGCGCCAGTTGTTCGCGACCGCCGCGATTGTTGCCGTTTCCGGCCTGATCGCCAGTGCTGCCGTTGTTGCGACGCCGAAAACGTCGAAAATCGATCCAAAACTCGCCGCAGCGATTGCCGCGCCATCGCGAACGCCTGCCAATCTGGCGCGCGACACCTATCGCAATCCTGCCGGCACGCTCGCATTCTTTGGCGTCAAGCCTGACCAGACGGTGGTTGAGCTTTGGCCCGGCGGCGGCTGGTATACCGAGATCCTCGCACCCTATCTTGCGCCCAAAGGAAAATTGATCGTCGCCCCGCCCGCCGCCCGCGCCGATGGAGTCACCAAATTCCTGACCGCCAATCCCGCCGCGTATGGCAAGGTGCAGGTCGCAAACTTCCCCGCGGGCGAAGGGGCAACGCTCGTCGCGCCCAATAGCGTCGATGTCGTCCTCACGTTCCGCAACGTCCACAACTGGCGTTTCGGCGGCGCGGACAAAACGCAGGATGCGTTCAACCAGATTTACGCCATGCTCAAACCCGGCGGCGTTCTCGGGATCGAAGAGCATCGCTTGCCCGAAGCTGCTGACAGCGCGCGTGAGGAAAAATCGGGATATATGAAAACCAGCTCGGTCATGGCGTTTGCAACCAAGGCCGGGTTCACACTGGCTGGCACGTCCGAAATCAATGCCAATCCCAAAGACACTGCCGATTGGCCCGATGGCGTCTGGACGTTGCCGCCTGTTCTCCGGCTCAAGGATGTCGACCGCGCCAAATACGTGTCGATCGGTGAAAGCGACCGGATGACATTGAAGTTTGTGAAGCCGAAAAAATAAATTCT